>JAAYUP010000104.1 GCA_012517635.1 Candidatus Atribacter alterifermentans | reverse complement strand
TAATTTCAACTGCCCCAGCGACCTGGAGATAATCCCGATGAACACCGAAACGACCGGAAGCGACTTGGACAATGATGTTTTTCCCATAAGAATAAAAATCGGGATGGAGCCCTCCCTCACCGCTATTACAATAGGTTCCAACTTCACGTGCTGCTTCGACAATAGAACGGAAAGCATTATAACTGATTGAGCCATAAGACATGGCTGAGAACAAAATGGGAAGATTCAGTTCTAATTGTGGAGCTAATCGAGTTTTAACCACCGGAAAGTCTTGTTGCCAATCGATATCCAGCATCTCTTCCTTCGCTCCTAAAAAAGTTTTTAATTCAATAGGCTCTCGAAGAGGATCAATAGAGGGGTTGGTTATTTGACTTGCATTCAACAAAAGGTGGTCCCAATAAATGCGATAGGGTTGATCACAGCCCATACCAGTAAGCAAAACCCCTCCGGTTTCTGACTGTTTATAAAGATTCCGGATATGTTGAATACTCCAACTGGCATTGGGGTGAAATCCAACTTTTCTTCTTTTGACTTCCAATGCATTGGTAGGGCACAAGGTAACACAACGCTGGCAACCAACACAATATTCATCATTACAGGAAACGGTATCATCGCTCTGATCATAATGATGAACATCATTAGCACATTGACGAACACAGACCTGGCAAGCAATACAACGGTCGGTATCGCGAATAACTTTAAACTCGGGAAACAAGACACTTTTTGCCATAACTTATTTTTTCACCTACCTGTCCAGAAACGACTTCGCCTGCTTGGAGAGGTCTTATTTCATCCAAATCAGGAGCTATTTCACGAATTGCCGATTCTTCACTGGATAAATAAAAAGTTGAATCTTTCCAGGCAGCAATCATGGGACGAAGCTTGATCCGATCCACCAATCCAAACATCCCCTGTTCGAAACCAACAATAATACTAAAAGGTCCATTTAAAAGGGCTCCTCCGTAAATCACTCTCAGTGAGCGATAAAAAGTCCTTTCCGGTTCTGGCATCAAATCAATATCATGCCAGAAAGGACTGGCTAAAACTGAGCCGAGATAGGGAATACGGATTTGGTGCTTTCTTCCGAGTAAATCGACTAAATAAGTAATAACCTCGGTATCGGTTTGCAAATTGCAATGATAATCAAAATTTTGTAAATAACGCCGGTTTATTCCATAGGAGGATATCTCACCATTATGGACAACTGACCAGGACAGCAAACCAAAAGGATGGGCACCTCCCCACCAACCAACACTATTGGTGGGAAACCGCCCGTGGGATATCCAACAATACGCTTCATATTCCTCAAGTCGGAAAAAACGGCCTATATCTTCTGGATAACCAACTCCTTTAAAGATTCCCATGTTTTTCCCGCTGGAAATGACATAAGCTCCAGTCACCGAAGAATTAATTTTCATGACTAACTGAACCACTTCGTCGTCTGCAGAAAGATTTTTTCTTTTCGGATTGAGAAAGTATCTTTTAAGATAAGGAAAGTTTTGGATTTCTTTGGTTACATGAAAAGGAATATCCTCAGAAAATTCAACCTCGCAGGCATTCTCGATGATATCTTCAGCGAGCAAAATCGCCTGTCGATCATCATAGAGAAGATGAAAAGCATACAGATCGGGGAAGTCCGGATAGATACCGTATCCTGCAAAACCACCTCCCAAACCGTTGGAACGGTCGTGCATGACAGATATTGAACGGATGATTGTGTCACCCGTTATCCTCAACCCATTTTGGTTAAGTATGCCCACTACAGCACATCCGGAAGGTATACGATAAAGTTGGTCCTCTCTCATAAATCAATCCTCCTCGATCCCTCGCTTCCTCTCCCCCTCAGTATTGAAGGGCGTGAGGATCTCATCTGACACCACCGACGTCATCCTGAGCGGTGCTTTCCCGCGTGAGGATCTCATCTTTTTCTGTATGACTTTCTTAAAATAACGGGAAAAAACGAAGGGCACCCTCCCCGCCGCGAAAGCGGCGCCCCTCCAAGGAGGGGAATTTTTCAATTCATTCCCCCATTGAGGGGGGGTTTGGGGGGGTGTGCCTTTCATCAGTCATCCTGAAGCTTCTTTTCTTGAAGCCTTTACAAAATTGGTAAATATCGTTCTACTTCGTAGGGATGAACGACCGTCCGGTATTCATCCCACTCAATCTGTTTACTTTGAATCAAATATTCATAAATATGCTCACCGAGAGCATCTTTCAATAAATTGCTTTCTGATGCACAATCTATAGCTTCTCTTAAACTCCCAGGGAGGGATTGAATTCGGTAAGATTCCCGATCTCTCTGGCTCATATGATACACATCCTTTTCCACCGGCTCAGGAAGTTGATAATTGTTTTCAATTCCAGCCAAGCCGGCAGTCAACATAGCAGAAAAAGCCAGATAAGGATTGCAGGCTGGATCAGGATTTCTCACTTCAATTCTGGTTGCTTTCTCCATGCCTGGTTTATAGAGAGGCACCCGAATCAAGGCCGAACGGTTTCTTCTTGCCCAGCATATATAAACTGGAGCTTCATACCCTGGTACCAACCTCTTATAAGAATTCACCCATTGATTCGTTACCAGTGCTATTTCCCGAGCGTGGGTGAGTATTCCAGCAATATACTTTTTTGCTATATCAGAAAGATAAAAAGCATCATCTTTATTAAAAAATCTATTATGGTCCCCATCGAATAAAGATTGATGAACATGCATCCCTGAGCCATTGATGCCCGCCAAAGGTTTGGGCATGAAAGTAGCATAAAATCCGTATTTTTGGGCAATTTCCTTCACAACAATTCGATAGGTCATGACGTTGTCAGCCATCTTCAAAGCATCGGTATAGCGTAAATCAATTTCGTGTTGAGAAGGTGCAACCTCATGGTGGCTGTATTCAACTTTTATGCCCATTTCTTCTAAGGTTCGAATGGTATCCCGACGGAGATTGGATGCCGCATCCAAGGTGGTGAGATCAAAATACCCTCCTCTATCCAGTGGAATTGGATCGGTGTCGCTTTTAAAATAAAAGAATTCTAATTCAGGACCGACATAAAAAGACATACCCTTTTCGGCTAATTTCTTGAGTTTCGATTTGAGGATGTAGCGTGGGTCCCCTTTATATGGGGTTCCATCGGGATTAAATATATCGCAAAACATCCGAGCAACCTTTTCTTCTCCGCTTCTCCAGGGAAGGATTTGAAAAGTTGAAGGGTCAGGAAAGGCTATCATGTCACTCTCATCAATTCGAGCAAAACCTTTGATTGAAGAGCCATCAAAACCCATTCCTTCGTTGAGAGCGCCCTCCAATTCTTGATAGGTAATGGCAAAGCTCTTTAAACTTCCTAATACATCGGTAAACCAAAGCCGGATAAATCGAACATTATTTTTTTCGCAAAAACTGAGAACTTCATCCTTAGTTTGTAAACAACATGCCATATTAGGTGAACCTCCTTCGTCGATAAAAAAAAGGCGTTTTGCTCCAACAACGGAGCAAAACGCCTTTGTCTCAATCTTATTGTCCAACATTGGACATTTTTTTATAACTTAATAATAACTTAATGAACTCTTCAAATAAAATATCTCAATAAAACCGTAGTAGAATTCTAATCAAAGTGAGTAGTCCTGTCAATAGGGATAACCCATTTTTTTAATAACGAGTAAGTCTTAAATAAAAACGAGTTAACAACGTGCCAACATAAGCTAAAAGAGAGGCAATAAAAATGATATTGATGAAAATTCCGACTAGAGGTATAAATCGAATTAACCAAACCAGGACATAACCAATAACGAATAGCGCTAAGGCAAGGATAAAAAAAGCAAATACTTCAGCTAGGTTATCATAGACCATATGAAAACTGGTTTTTATAGCACTAAAAGGGTCATCACCACGTATTACTATTGCTGGTAAACAAAAAATTAACAGGAAAGCCAGAAAAAAACCAGCGAAAACAAACCACACTGAAAAGAAGCCAATTAATAATCCCAAACCCAAACAAGCAAAAAGAACATCTGAATATCGGCTCTGGATGATACGATAAACTCGGCGAAAATCAATTATACTTCGATATTGATAATCCCAGACCAATGCAATAAGAAAACACATCCCAAGAAACATGGTAAACATTCCAGCAAGTCCTAAACCAGCCAGAGTAAAGGATTGAAAGTATGAGGATATCCATACCAGCCGTCTTACAGGGGTTAGAGAGAGTATAAGAGAAAAAATCAATGCCGGTACAGCCGTTGTGAGGATAAACGACGGGCGTCTGATTAAAAGACGAAAACTATCCTTCGCTTCATTCCAAAATTCTCGGCTATTCATTATGTTTTTCTCCTGTGAAAAAAATATTCAACTCTGTTCATATTACTATCATTCCTGGATTATGACAAGTTTTTTTTCCGATAAAATTTGAGTTGATGGTATAATATCAAAAGAAGTTTGTAAATAAAAAAGGGGGTTGTGATTTGAGAAACATTTTCAGGTTTTGGTTTTTGATCTTCATCCTTCTTCTGCTTTTTCATCCAACTAGTTTCGCCTTAGATGCTTTTGACCAAGCCCAATTCTATTTGGAAAATGGAGACATTGACCGAGCCATTCAAATCTTAAAACCTTTAATAAATTCTTCGAATCAAGATGAGCTCTCTCAAGTTGTTGAAGTTTTGTATGCTCTCTTGAGTGAAAAAGGCCAAAATGAGGAAGCGATTCATGTTCTCCAGGTTTTTATCGAAAAATTCCCCCGAACTCAAGAAGCTTATTTGTATCGATATTGGACAGCCAAAACCAAAGAAGATAACCAACAATATCATGAATCTCTGGAGCTCTTACAAAAAATTGTCGATGAATATCCATCCGATATTGGTGATCCTTTTAATATCCGACAACAAGCAATGGAAGATATAGCTCATCACCAAGAATTGTATTTCGAAGATTATGCTGAAGCGATCAACAGTTACTTAATAATTTTATCACGATATCCTGACTTTGAAGAAAAATCGAGAATTCTAATACAAGTTGCTTCCTGCTATGAAAAAATGAATCAACTCGATAAAGCCATGGAATTTTATCAGAAAATTCGCTTTCAGGAAACCGATCCTTATTACCTTGACCTTGCTGAATTAAGGATTGAATATCTTCAGGCAAATCCAACCTGGGCAAGAGATAATCCCGCTCATTTAATTAAAGAGCTTAGAGATGCTTTTGCCAAAAAAGACCTTCAAGCTATTGAAAAATTAGCAAAAAAAGGTGATTTTTGGGCGGGTCAAATGTTTAGTGAATTTGAAATTGTAAGATTTTCCCAAATTCTACAGTATTTTTCAACCTATTTAAATCAATCCAATCTTCAATTTCATCCAGCTGAAAAAAGGGAAAATGAATATATTCTTAAAATTACCTCATGGGGCGATCCAGACTTTTCAATTCTTTATCTCTCTATCGAAAAGGGTATTTATGGGTGGGAGTGGAGTAAAGTTGTCCTATCGAATCCCGAAATTGAGTACCAAGTGAATAATTTTAATAATACATAATCTGGAATCCATTTGATATTATTCATTTTTTTTGTAAAATAGAAAGAGTAAATCAAAAATCAGCTTATATTTGGCAGAATACGTTTCGATTATATATTGATAAATATGCCCTCGTACCACCAAGCTGAATCCTCCCCAGAGTGGAGGAGTTGAAGGAAACAATTCCTCTTAGGGAGGTTTCAAGCCACCTTCTGATTAAAAAAGTTATGAACTTGAATATATTGTTCTATTCCACAATATATAACCAACGAGGTGATTTTGTGCAAAAACGAGAAGCCTTAAAAAAAAGGACAACCCTTGAAACCGATATCGAAATATATATTTATCTTGATGGTCAACAACAAATTAATCTTGACCTTCCGATACCTTTTTTCCCTCATTTATTAAAAAGTATGGCATTTTATGCTGAATGGGACCTCAAGGTCAAAGCGTGTGGCGATGTTGAAGTTGACAATCATCATTTGGTTGAAGACTTAGGTATTGTGTTGGGCGAAGCTTTTCGCGATGCCCTTGGAGAAATAAAAAATATTCAACGTTACAGCACCCAATTCATTGCCATGGATGATGCTTTGAGTATGGTTTCTGTAGATGTGGGCGGTCGTCCATTTCTTTATTACGATGTCCCAATTGGTTCTCAAAAAGTTGGTGATTTTGAGGTTGATCTCATTGAAGAATTTTTAAGGGCTTTTATCAATAATGCACGAATTACTCTTCATGGCAAAGCTTGGTGGGGTAAAAATGGACATCACATCTTAGAAGCTCTTTTCAAAGCTTTAGGAAAAGCCTTCAAAGAAGCATTGATATTCAGTAATAAAACAATTCCCTCTACGAAAGGAATCATATAGGAGATTAACAAAAATGATTGTTATTATTGATTATGGAATAGGTAACTTACATAGCGTTTCAAAAGCCTTAGAAAAATTAGGGTTCGAAAACCTGATCAGCAAAGACCCGGATTTGGTTGAGAAAGCTCATGCTCTTATTTTTCCTGGGGTTGGATCTTTCGGTGAAGCGGTTGAACAAATTGAAAAAAATAATCTCACTGAAGTCATCCGTAACTCAGTTCAAAAAGGGAAACCAATTTTGGGTATTTGTTTAGGGCTTCAACTGCTTTTTGAAAAAAGTCAAGAATCGACAAAGAAAAAAGGTCTATCGTTCATCAAGGGAGAGGTTCGGAAACTTCCTCCAACCAATAAAGTTCCTCATATGGGTTGGAATAAAATTTTATTTACCGAAAATAATCCATTCCAGGGATTAATACCCGATGGCCGTTTCTTCTATTTTGCCCATTCTTATTATGTCGTACCGGAATCTGAAGATATAGTTGTTGGCATCAGCAATTATAACGTAGTTATTCCGGTTATTATTAATCAGGATAATATCTGGGGTGTACAATTTCATCCAGAAAAAAGCTCAAAATGGGGAATCCATTTTCTCGAAACCTGGGCGAAGAGAGTAATGCTATGATTTTACCCATTCCAGCTATAGATATTATCAATGGGCAATGTGTTCGCCTTGAAAAAGGTGACTACTCACGAATGCATATTTACAGTGATTCTCCGCTTGAAATGGCGCTGTATTGGGAAAGAAAAAACGCTCCGATGCTTCACCTCATCGACTTAGACGGTGCAAAAAATGGCAAGCCAGTTAATTTATCCATAATTCTAAAGATTATTCAATCGATCCGTATTCCAGTTGAGGTTGGTGGTGGTATTCGAAATCTTTCCACTTTTCTCTCTTATCTCGATGCTGGTGCTCAGAGAATCATTTTTGGAAGTGTTGCGATCCAAAATCCCCAATTTATCAAGGACTGTATCAAAAGAAGCCAGGAGAGCGTTGTGGTTAGCATAGATTCGAGGGACGGTTTGGTTGCCCTTCAAGGTTGGACTGAAAAAACCACCGTTTCTGCCGTTGATCTGACCAATAAGTTAAAAAATTTGGGCGTGATGAATTTTATTTTTACCGATATTGAACGGGATGGAACTCTTCAGGGAGTGAATATCAACCATATTCAGAAGTACCTTCAAGAAACCAAAGTCCCGACTTTTATTGCCGGGGGAGTTACCACTCTCGATGATATCCTTCAGCTCAAAAAACTAAATGCTTGGATAAAAGGCATTATTTTAGGAAAAGCACTCTATTCGGGTGCATTACAATTTGAAGAAGTTCAAAAAATTCTTCAGGAGGAAGAAAAGTGCTCGCTAAAAGAATAATTCCTTGTTTGGATGTAAAAGAAGGCAAGGTTGTTAAAGGAATCCACTTTGAAAATCTCAAGGATGTTGGTGATCCAGTCGAGTTAGCCAAACGCTATGAGGAAGAAGGTGCTGACGAATTAGTCTTCTTAGACATCACCGCATCCTATGAAAAAAGAGAGACTATGGTGAATATTGCTGAGAAAGTAGCTGAGAATATCTATATGCCCTTTACCGTCGGTGGAGGAATTAGCACTCCCGAACACGTCAGCAATCTTTTAAAGGCAGGAGCCGACAAAGTGTCCATCAATACGGCAGCGGTACTGAATCCTGATTTGATAGCCCAACTGGCTGATAAATTTGGGAGTCAATGTGTGGTGGTCGCCATTGATGTTAAAAAAACCTGGGATCGTATCACCCGCCGCAGCTACTGGGAAGTCTATATCAATGGAGGCAGAACACCAACTGGGAAAGATGCCTTGGCCTGGGCAAATCAAGTCGAAAGTCTGGGCGCTGGTGAAATTCTTCTCACCAGCATGGATACCGACGGAACTCAAAATGGTTATGATTTATTTCTCACTCGGAAAATTGTTGATGGAGTTAAAATTCCGGTCATTGCTTCAGGGGGTGCTGGAAAATTAGAACACCTCCTGACGGTTTTTCGTGAGGGGGGAGCTGACGCTGCATTGGTCGCCTCAATTTTCCATTACAAGAATTTTACCATCCAAGAAGCCAAGGCTTTTCTTAAAAAACGTGGAATTCCGGTAAGGATTGAAGAGCCATGATGAAATCTTTGATTGAGCAACTTCATTTTGACGAAAAAGGCTTGATTCCAGCAATCATCCAAGATGAAAAAAGTGGCAAGGTTTTAATGATGGCTTATATGAATGCGGAAGCTCTGGAAAAAACCATTACAACTGGTAAAACCTGGTTTTATAGTCGAAAAAGAAAAACTTTATGGAATAAAGGGGAAACCAGTGGTCATTACCAATTGGTCAAGGACATTTATATCGATTGCGATGAGGATACACTTCTTATCACCGTTGAACAAAAAGAAGTAGCTTGTCATACCGGCTTCAATTCTTGCTTCCATCGCCAGATTTCAGAAAAAGGAATATCCTCACCTCAATCGGAACTGCCCTACTATGCGTTGGCATCATTTCCACAGGAACTTTTTGATGTCATTCAAAAACGAGCTAAAAATCCGTCATTGCAGTCTTATACCAGTAATCTTTTGCAATCAGGAAAAGAAAAAATTTTACGGAAAATTTCTGAAGAAACGACTGAAGTTATGTTGGCTTCATTTGAAAATGAGGATCACCAAAAAGAACATTTGCAATGGGAAGTTGCTGATCTTCTTTATCACCTTTTGGTTCTTATCCAGCATGAACAATTAACATGGTATGATATCATGACTGAGCTTAAAAAAAGACGAAAGTAATCAAGAAAGAATTCAAATTTCCCTCCTCCCCCTTGCTCTCGATCTTTTTCTTCTGGTGGGAGAGTGCTTTGTTCTTTTTTCCTCTCCCCTGGTGGGAGAAGGAACAGACAAAACCGAGACTGAAGGAATTATAATATGAATAATGAAATAGATAAAATCATTCTTTAACCGATTGAATAGGTCTCTCCTTTTTAAAGTTCCAAAATCTCTTGAATTGAAAAAAACGATATGATATGATGTATGCCGTCGCGTGGGTCCATAGCTCAGCGGTAGAGCAGTCGGCTCATAACCGATCGGTCCCTGGTTCGAATCCGGGTGGGCCCACCAATTTAAAAGAAACACAAATAAACTTATGGCAACCCTCCAACAATTGCTTGATTTTTTTGAATATCTATTTCCGTCCCACTTTGCCCTCCCTGATGACCGAACCGGCCTTCAAATCAAGGGCGATCGGAATCAAATTTCCCGAGTTTTAGCTGCATTGGAACTGAATCAGGAAGTTTTTCTCAAAACCCTGAAACACCAAATCGATTTTTTATATCTCCATCACCCTCCAATCTGGAATCCACTATTTACTTTAACCAATGATGACCCCTGGTGCCGGATGACCACTCAGCTTTTTCACGAAGGAATAAGTGTTCTCGCCCACCACACCAACCTTGACATCTACCCTGGAGGAATCGCCGATCAGTGGATAACCATCCTTCAGCTCCAAGGGAAGGTAAAGCCGCTTTCCCCTAAAACAAGTACTCACTTTAAAATCATAACGTATGTCCCACCCGATTATTTAGAAACAGTCGCTCAAGCTATTTTCCAAAATGGTGCTGGGGTTATCGGTCAATATCGATCGTGTAGTTTTCAGATCGAAGGGGTTGGTACTTTTCTTCCCATAGAAGGGGCTCAACCTTTTATAGGAAAAGTTGGGAGCATTGAAAATGTCAAAGAAATTCGGATTGAAGTCACTTTCTCAGATTCAAAACTTATTAAACAATTGATTGATGCAATTAAAACCACCCATCCCTATCAAAATCCGGTAATCGATATCTACCCGCTCTATCCTCATAATTCGGTTTTGGAGGGTCTAGGCCGTGTCATTACCTTAAACAAACCTTTAAAATGGAATAATTTGATTCAATGTTTAAAGCCTCTCTTAAAAAAAGAACTTTCTCTTCTTCGTTGGAGGAATTCTGATCACCAGTCTCTTCAAAAAATAGCCTTATGTCCTGGTAGCGGCGGGAGTCTTCTTGAAAAAGTTATTTTGGAAAAACCGGATGTGTATATAAGTGGTGATTTAAACCATCATGAAATTGAAACGTTAAAGCTCTATTCCATTGAATACATCCCAGTTCCTCACGGAGATGGAGAAAGACTCGGGTTCAAAATGCTCTTTAATACTCTTAAAAAAACTGCTCTTAACAATTTTCCTGAATTAATGTTTCTTTTTGAGGATGAGCTGGATTTATAAGACAACAAAGCCTTGGTTTTAATATTTAAACTTATGAGCCACTCCAACAGTTATTTAAAGAGTTTGTTGACAAAACTATCGGTTACCGATCACAATAAAGAAAGATTTTTAAAGGAGGCCCCCATTGTTTAATATTTTCGAATATTTAATGCATCTCCAAAATCTCGATAGTATTATCCTCAATCAAAAAAGGAAAATTGTCCAAAAAAATGAAGAAATTGGAAAAATTCAACACCATATCGAAAATAAAAAATTAGAGTGGGAAAATTATCGAAAATTATACGATAAAGAAAGAATTGAATTATCTCGGTTAGAGTTGGAATTGAAAGATATTGAGGAAAAACTAAAAAAATCACAAAATCGTCTATACAGTGGAGATGTTCAGTCTGGAAAGGAACTCAGCCAATGGAAGTTAACTATGGAAAGCTACGAAAAAAACAAATCAAATCTTGAAGATGACGTTATTAATCAAATAGATAAAGTTGAAAGCATGAATATAAAAGAAAAGGAAAAAGAACATCAGCTTTCCATTCAGCGGCTTGAAAAAGAGATTGAAAGTTTAAAGAATGATATTGATAAAATGAAATCCGAACTTGCTCATAATTTACAGCTAAGAACTTCGGCTACTCAGAATATCCCTGCTGAGATCCTTTCTCTTTATGAGGAATTACGTAAGAAATTTCCTGATCCAGTTGTGGAAATGGATGGTGACAACTGTAGAGGTTGCCATTTAGGACTTCCCTCCTCAATAGCAAAAAGAGTTCGAAAAAGGGAAGAAATTATTCAGTGTCCAAATTGCCACCGTTTGATTTTTTATAAGTAATTTTTAGAGAATTGATTTTCATTTTACCGATCTTTAAGAAAACCACTTTTCGTTCTCTATCATCAATTTCTTCTTCGATATTGTCTTGATTTTCAAGAGAAATCCTCTTACCAATAGGTGGTATCAGATGAAGATGAAAATAGTCCCCCTCACCCCATCGCCCCCTCTCCCCCTCAGTCTTTCTTGATGGGAGAAGGTGAGGATGAGGGTGGTTTTTAAACGGTTCACGGTTCACGCTTCACGGTTCACGGTATTTTCAGGATAGACCTGTAGTTACATTTCGGTTTGAGAAGATAATGAATATGTTTTGTTCCAATCGGCTTATTTCTTGGCAATACAAAAGCTGGAGACAT
>JAAYUP010000103.1 GCA_012517635.1 Candidatus Atribacter alterifermentans | reverse complement strand
TCAAAAACAGTATGGGTTAGAAAAAGAAGGTTGTGTTCTTATTATTGGATTTGATGGAATGAAAAAAATTGTCGAAGCTCAAGAGGAAGTTGCTTATTCAATCCTTGAACAAAATGAAGGAAAAGATTTAGGAGAAGAATTAGCGGTAAACTGGTGGAATAACCGGTATCGTTCCTATTACCCCCCCTTAGACTATATTTGTGAACCTTGGATGACCGCCGTTATGGATACGGTTGCTCCCTATGAAAAAATTGAAACCATTTATTGGGAAATGAAAAAAGGAGTTGAGGAAGGATTCAAATCCTGGAATGCTATTTTTCACGCTCATTTTTCTCATTGGTATGACTGGGGAACCAGTTTTTATCCAACCTTTCTTTTGAAGGCTTTTCCCAGCAATCCTCATGAGGCAATCCGTCTTTATAACCAAATTTTGGATGTTTGTGTGCGGGCATCAATTCAAAATGGCGGAGTAGTAAACGAACACCATGGAATTGGCTTGCGGTTCAGCCGGTTTATGAAAGATGTTTCAGAAGAAAATTATCAATTTTCTCAAATTATTAAAAAAGCATTAGATCCTGAATCATTACTGAATCCGGGAAAATTAGGTTTAGGAGAATAATCTATGGGGATAAACCATGTAAGAGAAGTTATTAAAAATTGCCGTTTTTGTTTCATGTGTCGACATGCTTGTCCAACTTTTTTGGCAACCAAGCTCGATTCTCATACTCCTCGTGGTTATGCTTTGATGCTTTCTGAAATAGCAGAAGGAATTCGAGACTGGACAGATGACTTTGTGAAGAAATTCTATCAATGTTCACAATGTGGATTATGTCGGGAAGATTGTGAATTTCACTGGCCGGAAGATGAGTTAGTTCGCCATGCACGTGAAGACATAGTTGAAAAAAACCGAGAACCTCAAAAAGTAAAAAATGTTCTTCAGTCAGTTCAAGTGACTGGATCACCCTTCGGAAATGATTCGGATTATAAATTGAATTCTCAGCCAGAAAATCAACATCATCCTGAAGTTGTTTATTTTTCTGGATGTTCAACCCGTTCTTATCATCCTGAAATTATAAGTGCAACTGAGAATTTGCTTGAACACTGCGGAATCAATTGGATGCGAATGGAGAATGAGGAATGTTGTGGGATGCCACTTTATGATTTGGGTTATACTCAAGAAGCAAAGCGACAAGCCAAAAAAACCTATGACAAGTTAGTGGCTATTCATCCGAAGATAATTCTTACTGGATGCCCACACTGTCTTCGTAATTTCCGTGAAATTTACCCCAATTGGCAGTTATCTTTTCCAAAAGATATACAAATTCTTCACGTTTCACAATTTCTACAAGAAAAAATTTTAGACCGTAGCTTGATTTTTCATCATAAAGTATCTTTAAAATCAGTAAGTTATCATGATCCCTGTCAGCTCGGAAGGAAATTAGGAATTTTTGATGCACCTCGTTTCATTGTTCGAGACATTGTTGGTCAAGCGCCCACTGAACTTTTCCATTCCCGAGAAAAAGCAGAATGTTGTGGTGCTGGTTCAATTCAGTTTTTTATCGATTCAGAACTTTCTCAAAAAATAGCAAAAGTAAGAATGAACAGTGTTTTAGAAGAAAAATCACAGGTTTTAATTACTGCTTGCCAGAATTGTAAAACGGTATTTCAGTCTTTTATAGAAAAAGATTTTCCCTCAATGCAGGTTATGGATATTGTAGAGTTAGCTAATTTAGAATTTGAAGGAGGAGAATAACAATGGATAAAGCTTGTCAGGCTTATATTCCTCAAGCCCATCAACTTCAATTTCGAGAAATCAATAGGCCGGTCATAGCTCCTGGGAAAGTCGTTGTTAAAATAGTTCGTATCGGAATTTGCGGTTCGGATATTCACGCATTTAAAGGCAAACACCCTCTCGTTTCTTTTCCTTTGATTCAGGGGCATGAGTTAAGTGGATTTATTGTTGAATTAGGTGAGGGAGTAAATGATTATAAAATAGGGGATTTGGTTACAATTGAGCCAGCAATAGGTTGTGGCAAGTGTTCAAAATGTCAACAAGGGTTGATTGCCCAATGTGACCAATTACAATTTATTGGCGGAAACCTCCCAGGAGGAGGAAACCAATAC
>JAAYUP010000102.1 GCA_012517635.1 Candidatus Atribacter alterifermentans | reverse complement strand
CGGAGTGACGTGGCAATCTCATTGAGAAATTTTTTTAAAAATAATGAAAAGATGAGATCCTCACGCCCTCAAAAAGCGAGGGCTCAGGATGACAGATGAAAGGCACACCCCCCTAACCCCCCTCAATGGGGGAATTTTCATTTAATGATATTTACAGGATAGACCCTCATGCTGCTTTGCAGCACCAGATGAGGATGAAAATCAAAGGATTCAACATGCCATGGCATGTCAATACATGAATCGGGCGCGATAAAGGCTGAGGGGACGAGGGAATATTGGCGAAAGACGCCGAGGGGGAGAGGGGGAGAAAAAAATAAAGAATAAAGAGAATTAAAAGATGAGATCCTCACGCCCTCAAAAAGCGAGGGCTCAGGATGACGCCTTTTTTAAAAATTTTTGGTAAGGACTTGGTTTATTAAGCCCATTGATGGGTTTACCATTTGGAATTAAATAAGAAAGCTGAGGAAAATTTTTTCTATGGATTTTTCTTCTCATCAACTCGAATCATTAAACCAATCTTTCAAGCCTAAATCAAAATATTTCCAAATTGACTATGAGACAGAGTTAAATGAAGAACAGCAAAAGGTCGTTTTTGCTGGTGATGGTCCTTTATTGGTTATAGCCGGTGCCGGAAGCGGGAAAACCCGGACTATCACCTATCGTGTTGCCCGTCTTATCGAGCAGGGTATTAATCCAGAGAATATTTTATTAGCCACTTTTACCAATAAGGCTGCTCGGGAAATGTTGCACCGCGTTGAGTGTTTATTGGGTCTTTCCTTGAATCGAATGTGGGGTGGGACTTTTCATCATATCTGTAATCTCATTCTCAGACGAGAAGCAAAAAAAGTTGGTTTTGATTTCAATTACACTATTTTGGATCGAGAAGACCAAAAAGATTTGATCGAAACCTGTATTCTTCAATCAGGAGTTGATACCAAAGCTCGCCGTTTTCCTAAAGCCGACGTTGTCATGCACATCATCAACCTCTGTAGGAATACACTGGTATCGATCGAGGATATCATTGATAAAAATTATCCCCAATTTAGAGAATGGATAGGAAATATAAGCAATATTTTTGCCATTTACCAAAACCGAAAAAGAGAATTAAATTGTATGGATTTTGATGATTTATTGAGTTTTGTTTGGGAACTTTTCCAACAGGACGAAACGACTCGACGAAAATATGCTCAAATTTTTCATCATGTATTGGTGGATGAGTACCAAGACACCAACCTGATTCAGGCAGAAATCATTGATTTTTTTGCTAGTGAGTATCGCAATGTCTTAGCGGTAGGTGATGACTCACAAAGTATTTATTCCTTTCGAGGAGCTAATTTTGCTAATATCATGGATTTTCCTAAAAAATATCCAGATTGTGTACTCTATAAATTGGAAACAAATTATCGGAGTGTTCCACCCATTCTTGAGTTAGCTAATCAAGTGATTGCAAATAATACTCGGCAATATAAAAAAACATTACAGGCGGTCAGGAAGTCTGGCGAAAAACCAGTTGTTGTTCCGGCCAGAAACACCTCGCAGCAAAGTGAATTTGTTGCTACCCAAATCTTAACAATTCGGGATAATGGGTATTCCCTTCGTGATATAGCCGTTTTATATCGAGCCCATTATCAAAGCATGGAGCTTCAGATGGAACTCACCCGTCGGGGAATTCCTTTTGAAGTTCGCTCCGGATTACGATTTTTTGAACAGGCTCATATCAAGGATATTATTGCTTATTTGAAAGTTATTGCGAATCCAAGAGATGAAATTGCCTGGAAACGAGTTTTGAAAATATATCCCGGAATTGGAAAAGCGACCAGTGAGAAAATTTGGGAGTTTTTTCGAGAATCGGTTGATCCTTTAGGGTTGATACAAAAAAGAGAAATTCCTGAAAATATTTCACGGGGAGCCCGGGATGGGTTATTGACTTTAGAAGACTTGCTATCCCAATTAGAAGAAATTGATTTCCAGCCTAGTACGATGATTCAAAAAATTACCCAAGGGAGTTACAATGAATATTTAACGACCCATTATCCTGATTATCGAGAACGGCTTCAAGATATTGAAGAGCTGGCTAACTTTGCTTCTCAGTATAAGTCTCTGGATGATTTTTTAAGCGAACTGGCACTTTTAGGTGACATGGAAGCTGAAAATATAATCGATGGTGGACTTCCTGATGAAAAAGTAACTCTATCGTCTGTCCACCAAGCCAAGGGTTTGGAATGGCCGGTCGTGTTTGTTATTTGGCTTTGTGAGGGAGGCTTCCCTTCGGGAAGGAGCATTGAAAAAGAAGAGGATATCGAAGAGGAGAGAAGATTATTTTACGTAGCCTGCACTCGAGCAAAGGATTATCTTTTTCTTTGCTATCCAATCGTAGCTGAAGGAAATCGGGCGCAAACTTCATTTATACGCAAACCTTCGCGTTTTCTTAAAGAAATAGATTCTCGTTCTTACACAAAATGGATTCTTGATCGTTCAGAAAATCAATGGTAGGGATATTTTCTTATAAAGATAATTTTCAAAAAGAGTTTGAAATAACAAGAAATTTGAAATATTGTTTTATTATTTAATAGGAGGGAAAGTCTTTGCTTTCTTGGGATAAAAAGGAAAAAATGACCGTTGGTGAGTTGTTAAAGCTCAATGATTTAATTAATGGGTATGAGTTAGGAAGAGATAATATGTTCACCCAATATATTGAGATTGAAGACGAGGTCGACTTAAAAGTCAAAAGAAGGTTAGGAATGAAAACACTCAATAAGAAAAATTACCGAAAGCATTAAAATAGGAATAAGTAAATGGTGGATAGATACTCATGCTGTACATCAGCACCAGATAGGGATGAAAGTACTTTTATCAAATCCGTCATTGCGAGGAGTCTAACCGTTCTTTGGTTGGACGACGTGGCAATCTCATTTATTAGAATCAGTGAGTCGTGAGAAGTGAGACGT
>JAAYUP010000101.1 GCA_012517635.1 Candidatus Atribacter alterifermentans | reverse complement strand
AGCTGAGAATGAAAATAGTCCCCTTCACCCTAACCCTCTCCCACCAGGTGGCGAGGGAAAAATTTAAGAAATTGATAACGGAAGTAGCGGATCACGGATCACACTTCACGGTTCACGGTATTTACAGGATAGGATAGAATTCTAAAACTTGACCGATTGGAGCTCAATAAGATATCTTGGTGATACAATTAAGATGATTTGAAAAATTGGAGAAGCTGTTGATTTGGAGAAATGAATCCCCATAATTCTCATTTAAAACTAAATGACCGGAACCATTCGAATCCATTGATTGAAATAACTGTAGAATTTGATATGGCGTTAAATCTTTTAGAAAAAACCTCCTCTCACCTGTTTATTACCGGAAAAGCCGGTACCGGTAAATCAACTTTGCTTGAGTTATTTCGAAAGAATACCTCAAAGCAAGTGGTGGTTTTGGCTCCAACCGGAGTTGCTGCTTTAAATGTCAAAGGACAAACGATCCATTCTTTTTTTCGATTTAGACCGGATATTACTCTAGATAAAGTCGAAAAACTTCACCGCGATTTAATTGACATCTACCAGCACGTTGACACAATAATTATTGATGAAATCTCAATGGTGAGAGCCGACCTGTTAGACTGCGTTGACCGATTTTTACGGCTTAATTGCAAGAAAAGGGAAAAGCCCTTTGGTGGGAAGCAAATGGTTTTTATCGGCGATCTTTACCAGCTTCCTCCTGTGATAAAAAGAGGAGAGAAGGATATTTTTAAAAATAAATATAAAACCGGGTATTTTTTCTCTGCCCAAGCCTTTAACGATCTACCGATGACATTCATTGAGTTGGGAAAGATTTTCCGTCAGAAAGATGAAAAATTCATTGAAATCCTCAACGCTATCCGCAACGGAACGGTTACCAATGAACATTTAAACACTCTCAATACCAGATGCAACCCCGATTACCAACCGAGCCCGCACGACTTTTGTGTTTCTCTTACGACCCGCAACAGCACCGCTAATAAAATCAATCAAGAACAACTCACGAAAATTTCCGGTAATTTGTATTGTTACAATTCCCTAATCAAAGGGAATTTCGAACCTCAGAACTTTCCAACTGAAGAGATTATTCGTTTAAAAGAAGGAGCCCAGGTGATGCTTTTAAATAACGATCCCTTTGGTCGTTGGGTGAATGGAAGCATTGGGAAGGTAGTTCAATGTAATCAGGCCAAAGAAAATGAGTCATCTTCAGTGATAGTTGAATTAACCGGAGGAGATCTGGTAAAAGTGGAACCGTATACCTGGGAAATCTTCGAATACCACTACGATGAAAACGAATCTGCAATTAAAACCCGAACATTGGGTTCTTTCACTCAGCTTCCTTTACGTCTTGCTTGGGCGATTACCATCCACAAAAGTCAAGGCAAAACTTTTGATCGAATTGTTCTTGACCTTGAACGGGGTGTTTTTTCGCCTGGACAAGTTTATGTCGCTCTCAGCCGATGCACCAAGCTGGAGGGTATTGTTCTCAAGCAACCAATTCAGAAGAAACACATCTTTATCGATTGGAAAGTTGCCGATTTCCTTACCCGTTATCAGTATCAGCTCTCTAATGAAAAGATGCCATTTGATGAAAAGCTCAAATTTCTTCAACAAGCAATCGAAGAAAAAAAGAAATTGGAAATAGTCTACCTCAAAACCAATGATGAGAAATCCAAACGGATTATAGAACCATTTTATTTGGGTGAACTCGATTATCAGGGGAAAAACTTTTTTGGTCTCGAAGCCTATTGTTTTAAAAGAAAAGAGATGAGACACTTCCGAATCGATCGAATTCTTGAAATGAAAGAAGTTGAATGATATTAATTTTGGAACCATAGCTTGTTTTTCCTTAGATAGGGAAAGATAAAGATTAAGATGAAAATCCCAGGAATCGGGTGTGTTAATTTACTTTCTTCCAATTTGACATCTTTTTTTAGAGGTTTTTGATTTATCAAGTTCGTTAATGGGTTTACAGGATAAGATAAACCCTCATGCCACTTCATGGCACCAGATGAGGATGAAAATAGTCCCCCTCACCTCCACTTCTCCCTCCAGGGGCGAGGGAATATTGGCGAAAGACGCCGAGGGGGTGAGGGGGTGAGGGGGCGCGAGATTTTGGTTCCTTCTTCCTCGGTGGGAGAGGAAAAAAAGAACAAAAGAATGAATGAGTTCCTTCTCCCTTGATGGGAGAAGGTGAGGATGAGGGTGGTTTTTAAGCGGTTCACGGTTCACACTTCACGGTTCACGATATTT
>JAAYUP010000100.1 GCA_012517635.1 Candidatus Atribacter alterifermentans | reverse complement strand
TGGTGCGTATAAAACTCTGGAAAATATGTCCATACCAAAATTATCGGTTCCAAAAAAATGACTTTTGCTTGGGGGTAACAAATATTCTCCATCAAAAGTCTGATTGGGATTGTGTGGAGCAATAACTGGAGCAAGAATCGCTAAAACTACTATTGGGACAACAATAAAAATACCGATAATCATGCTACTATTTGAAACGATTTGATTTAAAATTGGGTTTTTGAAACGATATTTCATTCCCTCCATTATATTTCAATCCTCGGATCAATAATATAATAAATTATGTCTAAAATAAGATAAACAACTAAAGACATAGTTGCAGCCACCAAAACAAATGCCTGAAAAGGTGCAAAATCAGAATTAACTATAGATTGAACCGCATACTGCCCCAAACCACCCCAACTAAAGATGTTCTCAACTAATACTGACCCACCTAACATATAAACATAAATAAATCCAATCATCGTAATAACTGGAGGTAGAGAATTTTTATAAATATATTTATTCAATCGATCAGGATTCATACCATTATCTTCATAAAACTTAATAAATTCCTCTTTTTTAACTCTTAACATAGTTGATTGGGCCATCTTTAAAATTGGTCCACCATTAAAAATAACCAATGAAATAACTGGCATAATTAAATGAGTCCAGGCACTTATAAAAGCAGAAAAATCTAAGCGTATTAACGAATCAATTGTATAAAAACCAGTAATTCGATCGGGAGGTATTATCGATAAATCCAACCTGCCCATGGGAGCAGGAAGAATTTTGAGTTTAGCATAAAAAATATAAATAAGAATTAAGGCTAACCAGAAATCAGGAAAAGCTCCGGCCATCAAGCCATAGCCCCTAACCAATCTGTTAGTAAATTTATTTCCTTTAATTGCGGTAGCACGTGCTATAGGCAAAGAAACTAATACAATAAAAATCAAAGAATAGGTAATTAATTCAAGGGTAGCTGGAAAACGATCTATAATATCTGTTAAGACTGGGTTGGATGTAAACCAAGAATACCCTAAATCTCCTCGTAAAATATCTTTGATAAAAATAAAGTATTGAATAATGATAGGTTTATCCAACCCCATTCTTTCTGAAAGAGCAGCAACACTTTCAGGATTCGCACCACTTCCTAATAAAAGATATGCTGGATTGCCGGGGATTAAACGAATGAGGAAAAAAGCTACTAAAGAAATTCCTAGTAATTGAGGAATAACAAATATCAATCTCCTAAATATAAACTTTAATATTTTAGAATCGATTTTCATTAAAATATCTCCAAACCTAAATAAATATTGGTGTTGAATTATTTTTGGTGCTTTATATCAATTTTTAACTCAAATAAAAGTTAAAAAGATATAAAGCACCCCCCCTCAATTCAATTATTCTTTGTCTAAGGTATGCCAATAGAAATTGTTGACTGTTTCGTAAATAAACTTACCTTTGATATTATCCCTAAGAACGACCTGAAGATTAGGTTCAACCACAGGAATTACCGGAGCATCATTTATAAGAGCTTTTTGGATCTTTTTATGAAATTCGATTCTTTCGTTGTAATCCATAATTTTACTGCCTTCATTCATCCATTGTTCAACTTCGGAATTTTCGTAATTTCCAAAATTTAACGGAGCAAACGGCCGGTAGTAAATGGTACAAGCATAATTCACATCTGGTTGAACCGGTAAACCTGTTTCAATTGTAATTGGGAGCTCTTTTTTCATTTTCTTTTCTACTAGAGAGCTCAACATAACTTTGTTCAGTTTAAGATTAACTCCGATTTTCTCCAAGCTGGATTTGAATGCGACTGCTATTCCTTCATCCATAGGGTTAGCATTATCATAAGATAGCTCGGTTTCAAATCCATTGGGATACCCTGCTTCAGCGAGCAATTGTTTAGCTTTTTCAAGGTTATATTCATATGTCCAGTTTGTACTATCAGCACCTGGCATCATGGAAGGAATAATTGTGTTCATAGGAGTTGCAAACCCCTTGAATACATTTTCTGCAATTTCCTGACGTGGAATAGCATAATTCATTGCTTGACGCACTCGCACATCATCAAACGGCTTCATTTTGCAGTTCATAATAATGTAAGTATAGTTTGCGGTTTTAATATTATAAAGCTTTACTCCGGGTTTTCCCAACAGATATTGGATTTCTTGTGGTTGAAGGTTGAGAGCCATATCAATAGTACCATTCTCAATCATGGCTACTCTGTTAGCAGATTCGGGAATTTCTCTGAACATTATTTCATCAATCGCCGGTTTTCCTTCCCACCAATCATCTCGTGCTTTGAAAAGCATATATTGTCCGGCTTTCCACTCAGCCATTTTGTAAGGACCAAAACCTGCATTATTGCGGTCAGCCCACTTAGTGGCCCAAGGGTCGTCATCTGTTGCATGTTTTTTGGTTTCTACTGAGTCAATATATCCAGTCCAATTGTTACAGTGAATCCATGCAATCAAGGGAGATGGATCTTTAACGTTGAATTGAAAAGTATATTTGTCTATAACTTTCACATCGTCAGCAGAAGTTATTCCAGCATTCCCAAAAAGCCATTTTACAAATCCATTTAAAGCAAAAGCACGATCAAAAGTATATTTTACATCATCAGCAGTAAATTCATTACCCCATTCACTGGTTATTCCTGGTCGTATCTTAAAAGTACAAGTTTTTCCTTCGTTAGATATTTCATAAGATTCAAAAGCACTCATTCTAACTTGATCGTACCTTGGATACCATACATTTTGATTTTTTAGATCATCATCAAACGGATAAGGCTGAAGTTCCCAATGTAACCCTGTGTCTCTCAAAATTGTTGTTATCTGCCCAAATGTTAACGACGGTTTTTCATAATCAAGAGAGTTAGTTAGACTAGGCACTCCAACGATCAATGTTTTTTTGGCAAAAGAGGAGATACTAAAAATAAACACTGTACAAATAACAAATACCAAAATTAAAACCAATAACCTATTATTTACCAAATTTATTTTATAGCTTTTCATTCCCTAACCTCCCTTTTTTTGTAGTCAAATTATTAATACTTAATATTATTTCTATTATCACCTCCTTATAATTAATTTTTTTCTAATCTCAATATTTTTGCAATATTCTCGCCCATAATCATTTTCCTATCTTTAAGATCTGGAACGGTGATTTCAATTTTTTTTATTTGAACTTCAAAATCCCAATATGGTGTATCTGTTCCCATAAGTATCCTTTCCGGACCAATTTCTTTTAAACTTTCAATAATACCACCTGAAATTCCTGAAGCATGTTCCAGGTAAATGTTATTAAATTCTTTGGCGACCATAACAGCCTCTGGTGTATTTTGCATAAAACCTGAATGGGCCATAATTATCGGTACCTCTGGAAACTCAGCAGCAATATATCGAAACGCAATTGGGGTTGCATAAAGTTCATCACCAGAGTAAGCAATAATTGGAATTCTTTTCTCTTTAGCAACTTCAAATATAGGCCTTAATACTCCTACGCTGGTCATCTTAAACGAATGAGCCATAGCATGTATTTTAATTCCCTTAAATTCATATTTTTCAATATCGGATTTGACTACTTCAGCATAGTTTGGGTAAAGCCAGGGAGCAATTTCAGCAAAACCGATAAAACGGTCAGGATGGGCCTTTACGGCTCTATATGTATATTCGTTATCATAATTTTCATACTTAAAACCAAACACTACTGCCATATCAATTCCTGCCCGATCCATCTTTCTTAACAATTCATCGGGTGTTTGCCTATCCTTGGTTCCCCACGGTTCTCCAATATGGTTGTGACAATCAATTATCATTGATTTTTCCTCCCTGGTTTTATCCTATTTCCATATTTTCAATATCCGTAGGATATTCTCGCCTAATATTTTCCTTCTTACTTCGGGTTCCTCAACCCCTACACGAATTTTTTCTAGTTCTACCCTTTCATCCATATAAGGGCTATCACTTCCCCAAATAATTCGCTCTACATCAATCTCTCTTATGGCGTCTCGAAGTTGTTGTGATGTAGCAGCCGTTTGGTCTAAAATTACTTGTTTATTCCTTTTCGCCACTCTAATGGCTTCATCTGCAAGAGCACGAAAACCAGCATGAGCTAAAATCATAGTAATTTGAGGAAATTTTTGGATCATCTCTTCGCACTGGAGTGGAGTTGATAAAACATCATCTCCAGTATGAACCATTAGAGGAATGTCATTCTCAATACATGCTTCATAAACATCATCCAAAATAAGATAATCATTTAAGCAAAATCCCTCCGAAGGTGAACGCAGCTTTAACCCCTTAATTCCCATATCAACATATCTTTTAATATCATCTTTTCTATTCTTATGTCTCCAGGGATTCATCATGGCGTATGCAATGATTCGATCAGGATGTTTTTTGGCAACATTTGCCATGTATTCATTATCATAATTAAAAATAAAGGGGATGATTACTGACATATCTACCCCATCTCTATCCATATCCCGAAGAAGTTCATCAGCAGTATAATGAACGTCAATATGAACTGGAGGGCCCCACGGTTCCCCAAAATGGACATGTGCATTAACAATCACTTCTTCCCGCCCCCAAAACCTTAAATTAATTTATATTCCTAAAAATATTTAAAATAAAAATTTAGGGTATTATCTTCTTTTATAAAATG
>JAAYUP010000099.1 GCA_012517635.1 Candidatus Atribacter alterifermentans | reverse complement strand
TTATTGGTTTTTTCTGGATTAGGGAGTCGGTATGTAGAGAATATTCGGTCAAATCAGTATTTTCTCAAAATGATTTTTACCCACCCATTGATAATTTTAGGATTTTTCCTCTCTATTCATTATCTTGGTGCTTGGTTATTAGAATTACCTGGTATCTTGAGTTTATTGGTTATCTTGCTCCCCTTCTCTTTATTAGCTTTTACGGCTGGAATGCCGTTTCCAATTTTATCGAAATTAACTCACCAAAGAAACCCGAATTTTTTTCAGGTGGTTTTTGCATGGAATGGTTTTATGTCAGTTATCGCTTCTCTCCTTTCTCATTTTGCTGCTATTGAATTCGGAATTCATTTTGCTTATTTATTATCCATGCCTATTTATGGCTTTTTTTGGATAATTGTGTACTATTTAAAAAAAACATTCCATTCAATCACTTAACCAAATCTGGAAAGACAGTCTGGTCATTATTTTATCAAATTACAATAAACATTCGATTTTTGTTACCTTTCTTTCTAAGGAGTGTATTTACGACACAAGAATCTCATCTTTTGAAGATCCTCAAAAAAGACGAAAAAAGTAACCCTTCACTGCTTTTGTATACCTTCCTGTTTTTTTACTCCTCTCGAACTTCACGGAGAAGTGGGACGAATATAACTTCTCCTAAATTTTCCGATGTCAATTGATCCTGTTCTTTGGTAAAAAGCCAGAGGGTTTGCAAACTATAAGGTGGACCGACAGGAATAACCATTTTCCCTCCTTCTTTGAGCTGCTCTATTAAGGGAGGCGGAACGTGATCAATGGCACAAGTAACGATAATTGAATCAAAAGGTGCCTCTTCTTTCCAGCCAAAATACCCATCACCCCACTGGACATTTATTTCCGGATATCCGAGATGTTTCAACCTTTCCTGAGCTGTATCTGCTAAGATTTTGATCACTTCGATAGTGAAGACTTGACAACCCATTTCAGCTAACACGGCAGCTTGATATCCAGAGCCAGTTCCGATTTCTAATACCTTGAATCCTTTTTTCACATTTAAACTTTCAGTCATGAGCGCTACAATATAAGGCTGGGAAATAGTCTGACCATAACCAATTGGGAGTGGTGTATCGTTATAAGCCATTAAAGTTAAATTTTCTGGTACAAAGAGATGGCGAGGTACTTTTAACATAGCATCGAGGAGCTGTGGGTCAACAATCCCTCGTTGTTTGATCTGCTTCTCAACCATAAGCTGGCGTTCTTGGTCGTATTGTTCAGCATCAGCAGAAGAAATCAATGCAAAAATTATCCATACGATTAAGATAGTGATCAAAAATTTTTTATTCATTGTGACCCCTCCCTTGAGGTATTTTTTATTTTAATATTTTTATTATATTGCTTAACGAAGGTTAAAACACGAATTCTTCATTCCTTCAATCTGACTATTTTCCCGCAATTTTTTTGGCTTGTACCTCTTTTTATGATAAACTCTCAAGTCACTTGTGTGGTATCAGATGACAGTGAAAATAGTTATCTCAATCCGTCATCACGAGGAGATCAACCGTCGATAGTCAAATAGATGCATCTTTTTTTAACTTACTCTCTTATCAATGTTCCCTTCGCAGTATGGATGATGAAGGGTTTTTTCGAGGAGCTCCCACATGAATTAGAAGAGGCGGCTTTGGTGGATGGTTGTGGAAGATTGGGGGCTTTTGTTAAAATTGCCATGCCTTTGGTTACTCCCGGTTTAGTTGCGACCGCTCTCTTTTGCTTTATGTTTTCTTGGAATGAATTTATTTTTGCTTTAATTTTAGGCCGTTCCAGAGTGACACCAATAACGGTGAATATTTCCGGATTAATTGGCGGGCACGAGATACTCTGGGCAGAGATTTCTTCTGCCTCCATTATGGCGAGTATTCCGATTATCATTCTGGCAATTTTACTCCAGCGCTATTTGGTCCGCGGTCTTACTTTAGGCGCGGTAAAAGGATAATCAAAAATCTTTGCTTATCGATTGCAAGGAAAACCAACGTTCGAAGGTTTCCTTATCGGCGAAAGATTTTTGGGTTCCTCTTTGGGTAGTCGATAAGGCAGCGTATCCACTGGCTTTATCGATTGATTCTTCCAACCCTTGCCCTTGACTCAGAAAATAGACCAAAGCACCAATAAAAGCATCACCAGCTCCAGTGGTATCGACCGATTTAACTGGATAGGCTGGAAATGATTGGTTTATCGTGTTATTCACCAACAAAGATCCCTTTTCTCCAAGGGTTACCAACACGTTTTGAACTCCCTTTTCTAAGAGAAAATGAGCCCCTTTGAGGATTTCATTTCGGGAATTAGTATTAACTCCCGTTAAACTATGAAGTTCAGTTTCGTTGGGGGCAAAAAGGTAAATCCCTTCCAAGTATTTCCAATCTAAATTTCGAGCTGGGGCTGGATTGAGAATGACTTTTTTGCCAAGCTCATGGGCTAAATTCAGAGTAACATAAACAGTTTCCAATTTAATTTCAAGTTGAAGAAGAAAAAAAGATACCTCAGATAGAACCGATTTCATCTGAAGGATATCTTCCGGTTCAAGAAAGGAATTAGCTCCAGGAATAATAAAAATGCTATTGTACCCGTTTTTATCGACAAAAATTGGAGCGACTCCACTGGTTTTTCCGTTGACGGTTTTTATCCAGGTGATATCTATTCCCTGATTCTTAAAATTTTCTTTTACTAAGGGTCCAAAAAGGTCGTTACCAACGGCAGTTACTACTAAAGGGTTTCCCCCCAGTTTGGCAATGGCAACTGCCTGGTTTGCACCTTTTCCTCCGAAACCAATTTCAAAGTCTTTTCCAAAGATGGTTTCACCTACCTTGGGGAATGAGTCGTCATAATAGGTAATCAAATCCATCATATTGCTACCAATCATAGCTACTTTAGATTGAGACCGGTGAGAATGCATATTTCCCTCCTTCAAGATAAAAATGATAAATTAAATATCTGTTTCCCATTTTATACCAAAAATCGAAGATTTTTACTATTTTCTTTTCGACTTAATAAAAACCTTTGTCTATCCTGTAAACTACAACAGGATAGCAGCCTACGGCGTAAGATGAAAAAAATTGTAAAAGACAAAAACTGAGAGGATAGACCACTTAAGTTTTCATCCTCATCTGGTGCTGCAAAGCAGCATGAGGGTCTATCCTGAAAATACCGTGAACCGTGAAGTGTGAACCGTGAACCGCTACTCCCATTATCACCTTCTTAAATTTTTTCCTCTCCCCCTTAGCATTTAAGGGCGTGAGGATCTTATCTTTCAATTCTTTCTTTTATTTTTTCATTCACCCCCTCTCCCCCTCAGCGTCTTTTGCCTGGACTTCCCCCTCATTCTCTGAATCCGTGAGGACCTCATTTTCCCATCTTTTTCCAGAATCCCAATTCTTCAATTCATCGGCTTTAAAACTTAAGAACTAAGATTTGATCCCTGAGAGTTTACTGAACGGTTTTGCATATGTTAAACTATATTAAATAAAGTATTACATTTTAAGAAGGAGTTATACATGGGAAGAGCAAAAGTATCCCCCAAGGGACAAATTGTTATACCTGCTTCAATTCGGAAAAAACATGGGATTAAACCTGGTTCGATAATGGAAATTACCGAAGGTGACGATCGTATTATCCTGAAACTCGCTCCTGAAGATCCGGTAGAAGAAGCAATGGGAATGCTGAAAGGGGATATTTCCTTGACCGAGGAACTGCTGCTGACAAGACACGAAGAACGGAAAGCAGAAGAGCAGAAAGCCACCCGGCTGTTTGATCGTAAGGGCAAGGGTGAATGATTGATGGAGAGCGGGATCGTTTTAGATAGCTTTGCGGTATTAGCTTATCTTCAAGCAGAAAAAGGAGCTCAACAGGTGAAGGAACTTCTTCATCAGGCAGCCAACGGTCAGCTTTCGGTTCAGATGACTGTCATTAACCTCGGAGAGGTATATTATATAACCTCACGAGTTTATGGTCAGGAGCGGGCTGAGGAAGTGTTGGCTATGTTGAAACACTTACCGATTAAGCTGGTTGTTGCCGATGAAGAATTAACGTTAGAAGCATCCCGGATTAAAGCTAAACATCCTCTTTCTTATGCCGATACCTTTGCAGTTGCCCTAGCTCAACGTCATGGTGTATCAGTAGTAACCGGAGATCCAGAATTTTCTTGTGTTGAGAATCTAGTTTCTGTTAAATGGCTGTAAAAAGGTAAAGTAACCTCTCCCCTTGGGTATTTGGGAACTTTTGTTACACTTCAATCTCCTGGATAATACCTTTTTGGTCGATAACAAAATCATCTTCCACTGGTTCCAGGTAAAGATCAATGGCTTCCCTGATATTCTCGAGAGCCTCTTCTAAAGAATCTCCTTCGCTAACACATCCGGGAAGGGAGGGGACATAAACGGTATAACCACCTTCTGGACTTGGTTCTAAAACAATTCTTAGTTTCATGAATCCTTTCACCTCCTAAATATTATAACTTAAAAAAAAGAGTTTTCTATTCACTCTTCTTTCATTCCGAGCTTTTATTGGTCTTAACCAGTTTTATTGAAGAATCTTTTTTGTTTGGGGTTTAATGTATAAAACCTGCAGGTGGATGAATGAGATTATAATTTGTTAAAATTGAAGAATCAAGATTGACCACGAGAGGTGTGAAAATGGATTTCTTAACCAAAACCGATCTAAAGGAAATAATACGTAAATTAAAAAAACTGCCATTCAAAGTAACATCAGCTATTTTGTTTGGTTCCTCGACTCGTGGGACACTCAGTAGAGATTCGGATATTGATATTTTAATCGTTTCTGATGAGATACCTCCTCATCGGCATCGAAGATATGGCGAAATTTCACTTATAAAAGAATTAATAAACATAGACCGGCCTCTTGATATTCTGCTCCTTACTCGAGAAGAATGTTTTTCTAATTTTAGTAACCACAATCCTCTATTTTTGGATATTGCTACTGAGGGGAAAGTTTTAATTGCTGAAGATGAATTTTTAGAAGAACTCATCGAAGAAACCAAAAAGTATATTCATGATCAAGGAATTGAAAAAACTGAAGATGGATGGAAGTTTCCAGTCCCATATCGTAAAGAAGCCTTTTTATCTCAAATAAGCAACCGGCAGTTTGACCATGCCATGCTCGAAGATGCCAAGAGGGATTTTGAAATCGGAATTATAATTTTAGAAAAGGAATATTTTGATAAGGCTGTGTTCCATTTCCAACAATCGATCGAAAAGTCATTAAAAGCAGTTCTAATCATGATGGGTGTTTTTGTTAAATCTCATTTTATTGGGAAAGCTCTGATTAAGGAAATCGAAGGAAAACAAATTCCGCATTTATGGATGAATAAACTGCGTCATATGGCTTAATTGAGTACTGAAATTGAACCCGAAGTAACTTGGAATAGGTATCCGGGTATTGACAATGATAGCCTTTGGATTCCGGCTGAAGAATATTCACTCGAAGATGCCAACAATGTTAAAGAAAAATCTCAAACAATCCTCAAAACATCGCAGGAATTTTATCGTTGGTGGTTCAAAGAAGAGCAAAAATGAAATGATATGACTCAGTATTTTTTGAAAAAAAGAAGGCAATTCAAGAATCAAGACCTGACCCCACAATTAAAAAACCGAGGGGGAGATGGGGAGATGGGGGGGGGGGGAGAAAAAGATTAATACTAAGGAGAAAAAATGAAATCCTCAAACTCAAAATCGGGTTAAAAGAATGAGACTAAAATTCAGAGAAATTCAAATAACCTAGAACTAATCTAAAAGGATTTACCTTGTTAAGAGAATTGATTTAAATGAATAATCCTTATATCCCCAATTTCAGGGGGAAAATCTAAATCATTGGTAAGAAAAAGGGTAGCTTGATTCTCCCAGGCAGTAGCTAAGTGAATAGCATACGGTGTTCTTAACTTATATGTTGATCGTATTTCTGCAGCACGTACAGCAATATCTAATGTGAAGAGTATTATTTTCAAATTCGGGTAAGTACTCAAGAGTGCTATATACTCGTCAACAACATGATGTAAACTTAAAGATTGAGGTTTAACCAGAATTTCAGTGATCGTCAGGACTGAAGTTAAAGCTTGAAAACTGCCATTTTCTATGCCGGAGAACAAATATTCAAGCGCTTTAAGGTATCTTTTTTCTTCGAAGTAATAAATGAAACAATTGGTATCGAGAGCAATAATGCGATGATTGTTTAGCAGGTGTTTGAATTTTTCCATTCTTCTCGTAATTTATTTACATAAAGGTCGGGATTTTCATCTTCCCAAATCTCTGCATGAAGGCCTTTCATATATTTGGCATAACTTTTTGGTTTTGGGACCAATACAATGGTATTTCCAATTGAATGGATAATGATTTCGTCTCCTTCAGAAATATGAAGCTTTTTTCTTATAGACA
>JAAYUP010000098.1 GCA_012517635.1 Candidatus Atribacter alterifermentans | reverse complement strand
ATTGTTGCTATTGTGGGCTATACCAATGCTGGGAAGTCGACACTTCTAAATAGCCTTACCAGTGCCCATGCTTATGTAGAGGATCGATTATTTGCAACTCTTGATCCAACAGCTCGAAAAGCATTTTTGCCGGGGATTGGTTCAGTGATTTTTACTGATACAGTAGGGTTTATACGGGAAATGCCGGAAACACTCATTGATGCCTTTCGAGCCACTTTAGACGAGATAAACGATGCTGATTGTCTTCTCGAGGTATTAGATGCTTCAGACCCCAATTATTTGGAACACCATAAGGTGATTAGCCGAATCTTACAAAATATGGCTATATCCTGCCGACCGAAGATTATTGTTTTCAATAAAATTGATATGGTTGAGACCGTCCCAGTTCTATCACGTGATTGGTTTGATGATTATCCAGTTGTTATGATATCAGCCGAGAAAAAAATCGGTATTGAAAACTTAATCGAGATGGTTGGTAAAATATTGAAAAGAAATCGGGAAAGTCTGAATCTTACAGTAAGCTACCAAAATCTTCCTCAGATCGAAAAAGAGATATACCAGCACGGCTATATCGAAAATATAACATATCGAATGGATGGTATGGTTGAAATCCGTTGTTCGATATCTCGAGAAGTAACCGGACGCATTCGTCAGCGGTATTTTTCATCTTAAAAAATGATTGAAAAAGTGTTCGATTTGGTTTCAAAAGTGGTTCCCATAAGGTATATTATGTAAAATTATTTCTTCTCGCTTTCTTGCTCTTCTTTTTTCACTTTTTCAACATAATTCAGTTGTAAATTCGTCAGATTCATTTCCATTTCTTTTTGAATTGATGGAGAAAAATCATTCTTCAAATTATTAAAAATCAATTCAAAGAGATCGATGGCATGACGAGCTTCCTTTAAATCAATAAAAGTTTCACCGTTTTCAGGATGCACCAACAATCCTAAATATTGCCAGGCTTTTGCCTGTAAAACATTTAAAAAGTAATATCCTAAGTCAGTAATTTTTTGTGGTGGTAACTTTTCTTGGTTTTTTTCATTCATAAAACCGACCTCCTTTGAACATTCATAAAATAATATTGTATAATTTCATCACTTATTATATCGAAATTTTTTCCTTTAGTAGAAATCCAATAAACTGGAGCTTTTCGAAACCAAGTTGATTGTCTTTTTAAATATTGAAAAGTTCCAATTGTAATTTGTTTTTCCATTTGTTGAAACGTTAACACGCCTTGTAAGTAATGGATCACTGGTATATAGGTAAAATTTTTTAGAGCAGGTATTTTAGGTGAAAAACCTTTTAAAAGAATGTCTTGAGTTTCTTGGATGAGACCCTGCTTTATCATGGATTGAGTTCTTTCAAAAATTCTTTTTTTGAGGTCTTCTCTCTCATACTCAAGTCCGATCAAGATAAACTGAAAGGGATTTCTGCTCATGGGCGTCTTTTTTTTAAATGTCGTTGGTGGTTTACCGGTTTGATGATATATTTCGAGGGCACGAATCAACCGTTTTCGATCGTTTTTCCCAATTTGAAAAGCACGCGGAGGGTCAATAGCTACTAGATTGGCAAAAAGTTGAGAATTGGAATATCTTTCCAAAATAAGCCGCAATCGGTGATGACTAGGGCTTCCTTGAGCAACGAAAGGTTGATATAAACTTTTTAAGTAAAAACCAGTCCCCCCAACGATAATGGGAAATGCATGTCTTTTGAAGCATTCAAAAATACAACGGAAGGCTTCGACTCGAAAACGAAAAGCGCTCCAGATTTGGTCTGGTTCAAGGAGATCAATGAGATGATGAGGAATAAGACTTCTTTGCTCTTTTGTCGGTTTGGCAGTACCTATATTGAGATATTTATAAATTGCCATCGAATCGGCATATATCAATTCGGATTTCCCAAATTTCTGGGCGAGCATGATAGACAGTTCAGTTTTCCCGCTGGCGGTTGGACCAACTAAACAAAGGATTGGTTTAAGATGGGTCGTATCAGGGAAAAACCAGTTCTCCATAAAGTTTTCCCTTTAAAGATTTTCTCACTAAAACGGTGATGACTTGTCCAAGAAAAAAATTTGAATTAGAAAGAAAGATTCTTTGGTTATTGGTCATCCTTCCTGAAGCACTCAGTCCTTCAATTTGATCAATCATAATTTTCACTTTTTTCCCAATCCAGGTCATTAATTTTTTTTGATGAATATCAGAAAGAGTTTGATTGAGTACTTGAAGCCGCTTTTTCTTTTCCGCCAAGGGAAGATGATCAGGAAGCTGGTCAGCAGCTGTTCCTGAACGAGAAGAATAAATATAAGTGAATGCTTGTTCAAATTGTGCCTCTTGGACGAGGCGAAGAGTATCCAAAAAATCTGTTTCAGTTTCTCCTGGAAAACCAACAATAATGTCAGTTCCAATTCCTGAATCAGGTAACGTTTTTCGGATATATTTTACTAATCCCAGATAATGATCACGGGTATAACCCCGATTCATGGCAGCCAAAATATCATCTGATCCAGATTGAATAGGCAAATGGAAATAATGAGTCATTAAAGATGAATTTTTAATGAAATCAACTATAGATGTTCGCATGTCTTTGGGATGAGAGGTTAAAAAACGAATCCAGATTGGTGAGCCTCGAAAATTTTCATCGATGGCTTGCAAAAGAAATTCAAAGCCATTTTTTAACCCAAAATCGAGTCCATAACTATTCACATTTTGGCCTAAAAGGATGATTTCTTTGTACCCATCTTGAATGATTTTCTCGATCTCCTTTAAGATAGTGATGAATGGTTTGCTTCTCTGAGGACCGGTTGTATAAGGGACGACACAATAACTACAAAAATTACTACAGCCATAGGTAATGGGTAAAAAAGCGAAAATTTGCGAAGAGCTACGGAGATAACCGGTTTCATCAAAAACCTGAGAAGAAGGTTGAAGATTGAAATCCACTATTTTCTTTTTGTTTGTTCGATGTTCCTCAAGATATTGAGGAATTTTTTCGATGTTCGATGTTCCAATCACGATTTGCGCTCCGGGTATTCTTTGGGCGAGACGGTTTTTAAGGAATTGACTCAAACAACCGAATATAACAATGATTGGATATCGTGAAATCTCATTGAGATCTTTAATAGTTTTTTGAATATTACTGATAGCTTTTTCCGAGGCGTGTTCCCGCACGGCACAGGTATTAAATAATAGAATATCAGCTCTTTTTATATCTTCAATCAAGTGATATCCATTTTGAACCATAACGTGAGCAATATGTTCGCTACGGCTTTTGTTCATCTGACATCCATACGATTCAATAAAAAAAGTTTTGTTCGTCATTATTCAACCTTCTAACCATTTTACTAAAGAATAAAGCCTGTATCCAATAGATGGTATCCTTGATACAGGCTTTATTCTTAAAATGAGACTCACTTATTCCAAGGTTTTACAATTAATTTAATAGCAGTTCTTTCTTCACCATCTATACTGATATCGGTGAAGGCTGGAATACAGACCAAGTCAATTCCATTCGGCGCAAGGAAACCCCGGGCAATAGAGATGGCTTTGATGGCTTGATTCACAGCACCGGCACCTACCGCTTGAATTTCGACTATTTGCTTTTCTCGAATAATTCCAGAAAGAGCACCTGCAACTGAATTTGGATTTGATTTTGAAGATACCTTCATTACATCCACCTATGAATGTCCTCCTTGTTGAAGTCTAAATAAAATTGAAAATACTTCAACTCAAACTGAATCGTTCAATTGAAACTGACTTTCCAGTTTGATCATCAACTTCTACAATAACCCCATTCAGAATGACATTTTCTTTGGCAACAGCGTATCGAACTGGTATTTGAGTTAAAAAGCGACTCAAGATTTGCTTGGTTTCAATGCCGATCACCGAATGATGAGCTCCAGTCATACCGATGTCAGTGATGTAGGCAGTGCCCCCAGGAAGTATTTTTTCATCGGCGGTAACAACATGGGTATGGGTTCCAACGACACAAGATACTCGGCCATCACAATACCATCCAAAAGCGATTTTTTCTGATGTTGCTTCGGCATGAAAATCGATAAGTATGATCTTTGTTTCTTTTTTTATTATTTCTAATTCTTTATCAATGGTTTGAAACGGACAATCCAGTGGTGACATAAATACCCGACCGCTTAAGTTAATGACTGCCCATTTATTCTGGTGGTATTTAAGAATGACTGATCCATTTCCTGGAACACCAGGGGGATAATTCAAAGGACGTAACAACCTAAATTGACTACTAATATAAGGAAGAATTTCTTTTTTATCCCAGACGTGGTTACCAGTGGTAATCACGTCAATACCATATCCAAGGAGCTCTTCGGTTGTTTCTGGGGTGATACCCAGACCTCCAGCTGAATTTTCACCATTGACAATGACCGCATCGATATTCTGAGTTTTTTTAATCGTTTTAACTTTTTCTTCAACAATTTTACGACCCGGTTTTCCGATGACATCTCCAATGAAAAGAAACCTCAAGGTGCATTCCTCCTACTTGGCATATTCTACAGCTCGGGTCTCACGAATGACAGTTACTTTAATTTGACCTGGGTATTCAAGTTCTTTTTCGATTTTTTTAACGATATCATAAGCTAATTTTGCTGAAAGAGCATCATCTACTTTTTCAGGTTTGACAATAATTCGAACTTCTCGACCAGCTTGAATAGCGTAGGACTTTTCAACACCATCAAAAGAATTCGATATTTTTTCCAGCTGTTCTAACCTTTTAATATATGTTTCTAAGCTTTCTCGACGGGCACCCGGTCGTGAGGCTGATATTGCGTCGGCAGCTTGAATCAAAACAGCTTCGATGGTTTGTGGTTCTATATCATTATGGTGTGCTTCGATAGCATGAATGATTTCCCACTTTTCACCATATCGTTCTGCTAATTCAGCTCCGATTTTAGCATGAGGTCCTTCGATTTCATGGTCGAGAGCTTTTCCAATATCGTGAAGTAAACCAGCTCTTTTAGCTAAATTAACATTCAATCCAAGCTCGGAAGCCATAATTCCGGCAAAATGAGTCACCTCTTTGGAATGTTGGAGTACATTTTGCCCATAACTGGTTCGATAATAAAGCTTTCCTAAAAGCTTTACCAGGTCAGAATTGACATTTTTTATTCCTGTGTCAAAGAGAGCCTGCTCACCCTCTTGGATTATTTTTTCTTCAACCTGGGTTTTTGCTCGTTCAATAAGTTCTTCGATCCGCGCTGGGTGGATACGACCATCTAAGATCAATTTTTCTAAGGCGATCCGTGCGATCTCACGACGGATGGGGTCAAAGGATGATATGATAACTGCTTCGGGAGTATCATCAATAATGAGGTCTACTCCGGTCATCATTTCAAAGGTCCGAATATTCCTTCCTTCTCGGCCGATTATACGCCCTTTCATATCATCGTTTGGTAAACTAACAATAGAAACGGTGTTTTCTGCCGTATATTCTGCAGCATATCGTTGAACGGCTTGTACAACAATATTACGAGCGTTCTTTTCTGCTTCTTTTTTGGCATTTTCTTCTGCTTCTTTAATTTTTAAAGCAGTTTCAAAAGTCAGGGTTTTTTCTAAACGATCCAACAATTCATCACGAGCATCTTCAATGGTTAATCCGGCAATTCGAGCTAGCTCTTCGACTTCTTTTGCTTTCATTTCTTCGACTTCTTTCAAAGTTTTTTCGGCAACTTCTTGAATTTTTTGAAGATGATCTTCTCTTTTTTCGATTTGGTCGTTTCTTCTTTCTAACATTTCCTCTCTTCTTAACAAACGAGCTTCAAAACCCTGTAAGTCTTTTCTTTTCTTCTTGATTTCTTCTTCTAAGATTTGTTTTTCTCTTAGAATTTGCTCTTTGGAGCTCAGTAAAGCTTCTTTTTTAATGGTTTCGGCTTCACGATTAGCATCCTGAATCATTTCTTGGATTTTTTGCTCGACATCTTCCTTTTTCCGTTGTAATTGTTTTATTTGAAAAGACATTCCTGCTTTAAATCCTAAACCGACTCCAACCACAATACCTATTAATATATATACAAGCAACATTTGTGCGTTCACCTCTTATTCAATTTTCAAAGTACGAATAAAAAAGCCTGGTAAATATTGACTGATTCTATTCGATGTTGAATGATTTTTCGAGTTTCCCCTCTCATTTATCAATGAAAAAAATTTTGGTACTTAATCATAGTCAGGTTAAAAACTGTATAGGAATTATTCTACTGATGGGTCAAGATCAAGTCAAGGTCACTCATTTTGGTGATTGGCTTGAAATTGAGCAAAGGCCCATTCAGCAATTTCAAAACTAAACCCCTTTTGGGTCAATCGGTTGATCATTCGTTCTCGGCAAGTCTCACCTTGTTTAAACCATTTTTGAATGAGCTTGATTCCATCTTTCACTTCTTCAGAAGGTGGAAAGTAATTTGATCGGAACTGTTCGATTAAATCTTTTTCAATACCCAATCTTTCCAGTTCAATTTTATAGGCATAGTAGCCACGGGGGTTACTGTTTCTTTTTCCTTCCAAATACGTTTTCATAAAAAACTCATCATCGATATATCCATCTT
>JAAYUP010000097.1 GCA_012517635.1 Candidatus Atribacter alterifermentans | reverse complement strand
TTGTTGGTGAGAAAATAAAACGACTTTCCTTTTTTTTGTAATCGATCAATAAAATCTAAAGAACCCGGAAATACCTTATTCCCCAAATAAAACGTTCCATCCATATCCATGAGGAATACTTTTTTTGTTTTCAAATCCATCAATCGCTTCCCTTTCCTATTTAATTCTCCTAATATATTATTTCTTCTATCCCTATGTTTACATATTTTTTGAAAGTTTTGGAAGAACTTAAGAATTACTTGAATATACCACATGGATATCTCAATAATTTAAATAATTAAAAAATAGTGACATCTTTCTGTTCATCTACTTCCAAATATTAAGGCGCATCAATTCAAAAATAAAGGTTTTATAAATGATGCGCCTTAAAACAATAATTTGTATTTGCTACTAAACTATTTAAGAGAGCATTTCGTTGTTGGTTGTTTTAAGCCTTCTTCAAATTCTTTTTTTGCTTGCTCCAAAGTTCGAGGATTATTCAAAATATCGATAATATACTCCACTGCCCAACCAGCCGCTAAAGCAATGGTACACATATCGGCTGCAAGGCAACCTCTTTCTCTCTCTTCTTTTGCAAACAAAGCTTTTGCGCGTGGATTCCAAGAATCATACCATTTACCCCATCGCTCCCAAGTTACATCTCGGCAACGAACACCTCCAAATTCATCAAGGAATCTTTGCCCTATGGTGAGAGCCGCATTATCAAAGGCAATCCGACGATTTTCTTTATCTTCTAACTGTTTTTCTCGCCCAACGCCAGACACATAACTTATTACAAAAGCTGCCCCAGCAATAGCTCCGCAGTTACCCCATCCAGAGTTGCCTGTTCCACCAGAAAGACCCACCAATCCCTTAAAGGCAGCTTCTTGAACTTCAGGGGTCATGATTTCTATGCCAATTGATTTCAAACCATCAACTATCCCCATAAAAGATGATTGAGCACATCCCCAATAAGTTTGGACGTACTTTGCAGTGATTTCTCGTGTTTTTTGAACACAATTTCTTTTTACTTCTTCTGAAATCATTTCAAATAATCCTCCTCAGTATTTTTTCTTCGAGTAATAAAGGAATACCTTTAATCGTCTTTCCATCTTGGATCATCAGGGTGCTCAATCATATCCAGCAAATTTGCAACAGTTGTTTCCTCATCACAACCAATCCATTTTAATTCTTTCGGATTTTCAATAATACCCAAAATGGTTTGTGTTGCCAACGCTGCTGCATTCGCTATAGTGCATCGGGAAGCATTACGGCATTTAATGCGCTGTGCCTCTTCAAATAATGCTTTATTATTAGCAGGAATTCGAGAATTAATGGCAATTCCAAATACCTTTATTTGTGTCTCACGACAGGTTATCCCACCATATTTTTCCATCCAAGGCTTTAATAAACCTTCTTTGACATAATAATATGGAATCCATCGAAGGGCTTTATTTGGAGCGAGTTCTTTTGGCCCAATATTACAAGCTAAACTAATTGCAAAGCTTCCACCTGAAACAGCTCCACAGGTCCCAACACCAAGATTTCCAATGCCTCCAGTTAAACCCAATACTCCCTTAAAAAGTTCTTCTTCGATCTCTTTAGTAACTATTTCAATCCCTTCAGAACGAAGGGCATCTAACGTAGCCGCAAAAGAGCAATGACCACATCCAACCAAGGTACCCTGATATTCAACGGCTAATTCTCTTGCTTTTTGAATGCATCTTTCTCTTTTTGTCGAGTCCATTCTTTATCTCCTCAAAATTTTAGATTTTTCTATTCAAAGAATGTTTTTAATGTTACTTTTTAAAAACTGCCCCGCTCATTGCTGAACTAGCTAACTTTGAATATACATTCAAATATCCGCTACTCACCTTAGGTTTTGGTTTAACCCAAGATTTTTTCCTTTCTTTTATTTCAGCTTCGGATACTAATAGGTTAATTGTCTTACCTTCTATATCAATTTCAATCGGATCTCCATCTTGTAATAGCGCTATAGGGCCTCCGTCCATGGCTTCTGGTGAAACATGACCAATGGCTGGACCACGCGTTGCACCTGAAAAACGGCCATCGGTTATCATTGCAACCTTTTCATCTAAACCCATTCCAACTAGAGCCGACATGGCAATATGCATTTCACGCATTCCTGGACCACCTTTTGGA
>JAAYUP010000096.1 GCA_012517635.1 Candidatus Atribacter alterifermentans | reverse complement strand
GTTCCGGTCGTATGACCCAAATCTTTGGGATTTGGGGAGGAATGGCCGTAACTTTACTCATAACATTTATAACAGTCGGTATAGCTGGTATTTTAGTCGAAAAGGCAGCCTATCGGCCAGTTTATCCAGCCGGACGGTTGCCTTTGGTCGTTTCGGCTTTAGGCATGTCAATTTTCATCCAAAATGGAATCATGGCAATATGGGGGCCGCGTTTTCAAGCTTACCCCAGTGAAGTTGTTCCTTCCACTGCTTTTGATTTTTTTGGGATCCACATTACCCTTTTAAAAGTCTTCATTCTTTTTTTCTCGCTGTTTCTCATGGCGGTTATTTATTATATTGTAGAAAAAACCACCTTCGGGGCTGCGGTTCGAGCAGCAGCGTTGGACCGAGAGACTGCCACGATGCTGGGTATCGATATACGTAAAGTTATTTTCTTCGTCTTTTCTTTAGGACCAGCTCTTGGAGGAATGGCGGGAGTGATGAATGGAATGTATTATCGATCGATCCAATTTAACATGGGATGGAACTATGGGCTCAAAGCCTTTACTGCAACTATTTTGGGAGGAATAGGGAATATACCGGGCGCCATGGTTGGAGGTTTATTGTTAGGTATTATGGAATCGCTTTTCGCTGGTTATTTCCCCAGTGGAGGAGCCTGGAAAGATGGATTTATTTTTATTGTTCTCATTCTTGTTCTCATTTGGCGACCAACCGGCCTTATAGGTGAAAAAATTGCAGAAAAGGTATAATAAGAAATGGACTTGACTCATGCTTTTCAACAACGCATTCACAACACCCAAGAAAGCGGTTCTCCATATAAACCAAGACGATCTCTCTTTTTCCAGAAATGGTTGAGCGGTTTCATTGTTCTTCTTTTTCTTTTGTTACCATTTTTTCCTTTTATGAATGACTATTGGATTGACGTTGCTTTTTTTGTGGGTATTTATTCTTTACTTGGATTGAGTCTTAACATTGTTCTGGGTGAAGTTGGACTTTTTGATCTTGGCCACACTGCCTTTTATGCTATTGGCGCTTATACCACTGCCATCTTAAACACCCAGTTCAATATTCCAATTTTATTCTTGCTTCCTTTAAGTGCCATCATGGCCGGAGCTTTCGCTTATGTAGTCATGTCACCGGTCATCCATCTCCGTGGCGACTATCTCTGCATTGTCACCATAGGAATCGGGGAAATTGTTCGTATCACCATTATCAATAATCCTTGGGGAATGACCAACGGACCCAATGGGATTACTGGAATCGGTATTCCCCAAATCGGTCCGTTGATGATATTCAGTTCAACTCACTTTTATTATCTCATCTGGGGTCTCATTGCCATAGCTATTATTGCTTTAATACGATTACAACGTTCCCGGATCGGCCGAGCTTGGAATTGTATTCGCGAAGATGAAATTGCTGCTGAATTAAACGGTATCGATGTACGTTCTTATAAACTTCTTGCTTTTGTTCTGGGTGCAGCCATTGCTGGTATAACCGGAAATGTATATGCTTCGAAAATGATGATCATTTCTCCTGATAGCTTCCTCTTCATGGAATCGGCTTTACTCTTTTGTATTGTTTTATTAGGAGGATTGGGTTCGGTGCCCGGAACTCTTTTTGGTGCAGCTGTTATCGTGATTTTCCCCGAAATTTTCCGTCAATTTGCTAGTTTTCGTCTCTTATTTTTTGGAGCTGCTCTGATGGTCATGATGGTTTTCCGCCCGGGAGGTATACTGCCAAGAAAAAGAGGACATTTAGGGTTAGAAGGCTTAGGAATTCGAAATCTCCCCCAACCTGAAGAAATCCTGGTCCGAATTGGTCAGAATCGCGTTCAAAACCTTCGAACCTTTCTTTCAGAAACCTTTGATCCTAACTCTTCAATGATTCTTGAAACACGAAATATTACACTTCATTTTGGTGGTCTTACTGCAGTGAATCTTTTTGATCTTCAAGTCAAACCGAAACAAATAACCAGCCTGATCGGACCAAATGGTGCTGGAAAAACCACCCTCTTTAACATCATCACTGGAATTTATCGACCCAGTCAAGGTCATGTTTTCTTTCAAAACCAAGAAATTACTGGGTTGAAACCTCACAAAATTGTTCAGAAAGGAATAGCTCGCACCTTTCAAAACATCCGGTTGTTTCCCAATATGACTTGTCTAGAAAATGTGATGTCCGGACCTCATTGTCATGCCCAGACCAACTTTTGGTCAGCAATTTTACGAACTCCAGCTCAACATGAAGAAGAAAAAACCATCGTTGAAATCTCCGCTCATCGCCTTCATCAGGTCGGACTTTGGGAATACCGTAACGAATTGGCAAAAAATCTTCCCTATGGGAAACAACGCTATCTGGAGATTGCCCGGGCTTTGGCAACTTCTCCTCAACTGCTCATTTTTGACGAACCTTCCTCTGGTTTGAATGATAAAGAGTCGGAAGAGTTGATGGAACTCCTTCAAAATTTAATAACTGAAGGTTTTACTATTCTGCTCATTGAACATGACATGAATGTCGTTATGGGTATATCCGATTGGATTGTGGTAATGGATATGGGTTCAAAAATTGCTGAGGGTGAACCAAACGACATTTATAATCATCCGGTGGTTATTGAAGCTTATTTAGGCAAGGAGGAAGAGTAGAGTGGAACAACTTCTATCGATTCAAAATGTAGAAGTTTTCTACGGAGCAGTTCAAGCCCTGAAAGGTATCACATTAGAGCTCAACTTAGGGGACATTGTAGCAGTTTTAGGAGCGAACGGTGCTGGAAAAACCACCCTATTAAAAGCTATCTCTGGTTTAATCCCAATTAGAAGGGGGAATATCCTTTTAAAGGGGAAAAACCTCGCTACTATCCTTCCTTACCAGAGAATTTCTTATGGTATATCTCATGTTCCGGAAGGAAGAAGGGTTTTTGCTACCTTAACGGTCGATGAAAATCTCAATTTGGGAGGGTATGGAGTCCGAAATCAGCCAGTAGGGAAGGAATTGACCATAATCAAGGAATGGATATTTGAACTTTTCCCAGTTTTAAAAGAACGGAGAAAACAATTGGCGGGGACACTCTCTGGCGGTGAACAGCAAATGCTCGCCATTGGTCGAGGACTCATATGTAAACCTCAAATTCTCCTTATGGATGAACCTTCATTGGGATTAGCTCCAATTATTGTTCAAGAAATATTTCGGGTTATTCAGCAAATTCACCAAGAAGAAAAGGTATCAATTTTATTGGTGGAACAAAATGCCCGAAAAGCTCTAAGCATCTCTAATTATGCGCACATATTAGAAAACGGAAAAATCCCCATCCGAGGTAAACCGGAAGATCTCAAGAATGATGAAAGAATTCGTGCTGCCTACCTGGGAGGGAATAAAATCCCTCGCCCTTTATTAAAGTCCTAAAGGGAATATAAAAGTTTATATCTTGATTGCGAGGAGTGTCTTATGCGACGTGGCAATCGCATCGACCTTCTCAGTCATCCTGAGGATTCACTTTTTGAATCCGTGAGGACCTTATCTTTAATATCTGTTTCTTTCGTATTATCTCAGTATAACCATAAAAAAACGAAAAGCACCCGCCCCGCTGCGAAAGCGGCATGTACGAAAGGAGGGAATTTGTTGAATTCATTCCCCATTGAGGGGGGATTTATAAGATGGTATTTTCAGGATAGAAAAGGGTTGATAATCTAACAAACTTTATTCATTCCATTATTCCACAATATCTCGATTCTATTCATGATCACTTTAAAACCATATTGAGACAAAGAGAAAGGAGATAGAATAAATGGCTTTAACCCCGTTTAAAAATCTTTTGCATCACGCCTTACAAGAACACTATGCAGTTGGTGCGTATACAACCTTTAATATGGAATATACCAGAGGCTTGGTTGAAACTGCTGAGGAAAATCAATCTCCAATGATTATCATGTTCGGGACAGTTGAAACCGATTATGCCGGGATGGAACGATTATGCTCGATTATTTTGCGAGAAATTAGTTGGAGCAAGGTTCCTATCGGTCTCCATTTTGATCATGGTAATTCCTATGAAATTGTTATGAGAGCGATTACTTCTGGGTTCAATTCAGTTATGTTCGATGGGTCCCACTTACCTTATGAAGAAAATATAGACATTACCCGAGAAATAGTTCGAGTGGCTCATGCAGTTGATGTCGCTGTTGAAGCAGAATTGGGTTTGGTGGGAGGAACTGAAGGTGAAACGGAAACGAAGGAACCAAGTACTGAAACCTTAGGACTCACCGATCCAGACCAAGCCTTTGATTTTGTAAAGAAAACCGAAGTTGACGCCCTGGCTGTAGCCATCGGTACTGCCCATGGATTATATCGGAGAAAACCGACCATCGATATTGAGCGTTTGATAGCCATACGAAAAAAAGTTTCGGTTCCCCTCGTTTTACATGGCGGATCAGATACCCCTGAAGACAAACTTCTTTCCTCTATTGATCATGGAATTGCCAAAATCAATATTAACAGTGATTTAAAGGCAGCATTTACTCGATCCTTGTGGAGCTCTCTGTCAAATGCTCCCGATGATATTGCTTTTGAAAAACATTTTACTCAGGCAATAAAAGCCATGGAAAAGATTCTTAAACAGAAAATGGAGCTTTTCCGTAGTTCTGGAAAGGCATCGGGGCTTCTTACCTATTCTTTTTAAGATAGGCTTTCATGCCACTTTCGTGACACCGGTCGATGATGAATATCCAAATTCGACATGCCATAGCAAGTCGCTACGGGAATTGAGCACAATAAAGTCGAGGGGCGAAGGAAAAAAGGAATAAGACCTCTCCTACCAGGGTACGATGGGAAAAGAATCTCCTCCCTTAGAAAATGGATAAGGGGGATTTGAATTTTTTCCTGTTCCATCATTCAGGCTGTGTCATAATGATTCTATAAATTATTTACCCCCACTTATACGAATATTTTACGATCATATTGGGAATAGAGAACCAAAAATTAAGGATATGTGTTATGTGTCCTCCACTTTTAGGCTATACGTGGTGCAAGAAAGGAATTGTGACACAGCCTGAATGCGAGGAGCACCTTATGCGACGTGGCAATCTCATTTACCTTCTCAGTTATTCTGAGGAGTCCAGTGTTTTTATCGGGCGACGTGAGGATGACGGGTGTGGCGTCAGACGAGATCCTCACGGCTTCAGAGAATGAGGAGGAGGGAAAGAGGCTTAGGACAATAGATAAAAGGCACACCCCTCTTAACCTCCTCATTGGGGAAATTCATTTTATGGTATTTCCAGGCGAGATTCCGATAGAAAAAAGAAAGCCTTATTCAAGCTGCTATTTTAATTCTCTCAGTTAAAGAAATGACTCTGAATGAACAATCAGTCCAAAGAATTTTCAAAGTCACTGATGAGGTATATGAAATTTTTAGATTATATTGAAAATATTTATTAACAATTATATAATCAAACAATAATATACTTATCTAAAAACCATGGAATTCATTCAAAACCGAGACTTCAATTCAAAAAATCATCCTATCATTGTTTCCAAAGGTAGCAATTTAACACCTTCTGTTGCATCACCTCAATTCTTTCGTCATCCTGCTTTTCTAATGAGTTCCAATATGATCTTGGGTTTCTTCATCCAAGAATATTTTCATTTCCCTCTGAAAATGATTTTAATTTTAATCGGTACCGGCTTTTTTGGAGAAATCTTGCTGTACAAGTATTCTCGTTGGTTTTTTTTAGCGAGTTGTCTCTTTTGGGTCATGCTGGCTGGATTAGTCCATTATCTCACTTACCAAGTTCCCATAAATACTTTTCGTCTTGTCCAAGAGACAAAGGTTACATACCAAGGAACCATTCAGTGCATGAATGAAAAATATTATTTAAGTAAAATTGAATCTTTTTCGGGATATCGACCCATTCTTCTGCTCAAAAACCAAGAACAAGACTTTGATCAATTTCTTTTTCAAAGAGTAGAGGTAACCGGAATTTATCGTCCTTTTGTGGCATGCTCCAATCCTGGAAGTGTGAACCTGCAAACTTATTGGAGAAGGAAAAGAATTTTTGGAGAAATACAAGTATATGAATGCCGTTTGATCAACCCCAATACCTTTTGGAATACAATGCTATTCAACCTTGAACAAAAAAGAAAAGCCTTAACCCAGCAATGGAGGAAGACATTAGGCGAAGAATATCCTTATTTTACTGCCATGCTTTGGGGAGAAAAAGATGAAAACTTCCAACAGAGCACAATCCTTTTACAGGAAACTGGAATCTACCATACTTTTTGTGTATCTGGTCTCCATCTCACCATTTTAGGAGGAGTTCTTCTCTTTCTCTTGCAGAAAATCCGTTGTCCTAAGCCTCTTGCCGTAGGCATAAGTATTTTTTTCTGCTTGCTTTATCTCCTTTTCTGCAGCATTTCTCCATCAGCTTTCCGAGCTTTTCTCATGTTTGCCCTTTTTCTTTTAACAAAGAAAATTGGTCGAAACACTCTCTCAATTCATTTTATTTCCATTGCTTTTTTAGTGATGTTTTTCCTTCAACCAGAAATTATCCTCCATCCGGGATGCCAACTCTCCTTCTTATCAACTCTGGCAATTATCCTTTCTATCGCCCAATCGCAAATGCTCGGTCAGTCATCAAAATTCCTTCGATGGATTCTCAACAGCATACTTCTCTCCACATCGGTTACTCTCTTTACGCTTCCTCTTCTGATCCTTAATCGATTTATCTTTTCTAGTCTTATTTGGACGAGTAATCTTATTTTGATTCCCATTGCCCAGCTTTCAATCGTCATGAATTTTATTGGAACTCTTAGTTCATGGATTCCATCTATGACTCATTTCTTTTCATACCTCATCCGTTTTCTGATTCGAACTCTTATCACCCTTTCGAGGTGGAGTCAGAATCATATTCCTCATCTTGTCTGGCAATTTGACATCGAAAATCAACGTATTTTCGGTTGGGTTCTCTGGTTATCGTTACTATTCCTAATAGTGTGTTTCATTATGAAAAAAACCAAAATTATTTCCATGGGAAGTATGATTTTATTGTCGTTCGTGTTGGTGATTTTTGGATGTTCCACACAATCTCAAGTTCAAATTTGGGTTTTAGATGTTGGACAAGGTTTAGCAATAGTATGCATTTCTCATAATCAAGCAATTTGTATTGATACCGGAGGGATCATCAGAACCTATGGCAATACCGGCCATTCAATACTACTCCCTTTCTTAAAAAATCATAACATTCACGAGCTCCAGTCAATTTATTTCACTCATTTTCACCAAGATCACACCTCAGGTATTCAAGGTTTAACGGAAGCTTATGATATCCCAGGGGTCTATGGTCGT
>JAAYUP010000095.1 GCA_012517635.1 Candidatus Atribacter alterifermentans | reverse complement strand
TTAAAGGAAAAACTGAATGAAGGTTTGAAAAAGTTAATGGCTTCACCATTTTGGGAAGAACTTATGGCCAAGTATGAGATGAAATAATTAAAATTTTGAAAATATTGAATTTAATTGGGGAGCAGGGATAGAGTATCTTGCTCCCTATTTTTTTAGTTGCAAAAAACTCAATTTGCGATTCACTCTCATTCATTAATAAAGTATAATCACTTTCAGTTATTTACAGGATTGAGAATATTGAGTTGAGGTGGAACCATTGCAAGCTGTCATTGAATCATTCCCCTATATCATTTCTGGTATGGGCGTGACATTTGGATTGGTTGGATTGGCATTGGCATTAGGTTTAGTTGTGGGAATTCCTATGGCAGTCGGTCAGGTCTATGGAGAGAAATGGGCCAAAAAATTTATTGCTTTTTATGTCTGGATCTTTCGAGGACTTCCTAACTTAGTTTTACTGTTTCTCTTTTATTTTGGTATATTTCCGCTTATGGGTCTGAATGTTCCCGCCTTTTTTATTGGTGCTCTGGTGTTAGGCTTAAGAAGTGCAGCTTATCAAACTGAGATATTTCGGGGAGCAATTTTATCTCTCGGCGAAGGACAGATGTTGGCAGCCCGATCGTTGGGTATGAGTAAAAATCAAGCTATATTCAATATAATACTTCCCCAGGCACTCCGAATTGCTTTACCAGGGTGGTCAAATGAATACCCAATTTTACTTACCGATTCATCAGTTTGTTATGCGATCGGAGTTATGGAAATAATGACACGGGGAAATCAAATGGTGACTCGTACCTATCAACCAATGCCAATTTATTTTGCTTGTGCCTTAATATTTATATTAATGAATTATGGTGGATTAAGTCTTTTTCATGCAGTGGAAAAAAGGGTTCATATTCCCGGTTTTGGAAGTAGTGATTAATCATGGCAGACTCTAAATTTGTCCTTGTCGTTGAGGATATTCATAAATCATTTGGAAAAACTGAAGTATTACGTGGCGTCTCGTTCCAGGTTGTCAGAGGGGAAACCCTGGTTTTTATTGGACCTTCGGGAACAGGAAAAAGTACTTTATTACGATGTGTTAACCAACTAACCATTCCTGACCGTGGAAAAGTATGGCTCAATGGTGAAGAAGTAGTCCATTCTCATGGGAAAATAAACGTGTATCGTCAGAAAATGGGAATGGTATTTCAAAATTTTTACCTGTTTGACCATCTCACTGCTTTAGGAAATGTTGAAATATCCTTGATAAAAGTTAAAAAAATGAATAAAAAAGAAGCGAAAGAAAAAGCCATGCAAGAATTAGAGCGGGTTGGTATGGCACAAAAAGCCAATTTTTATCCAGCTGAGTTATCAGGAGGGCAGGCTCAAAGAGTTTCTATCGCTCGCGCCTTAGCAATGGATCCGGAAGTCATGTTATTTGATGAACCAACTTCGGCTTTAGATCCGGAGTTAACTGGAGAAGTCCTGGATGTGATGAAAAATCTCGCTCGAGCTGGAATGACCATGTTGGTTGTTACTCATGAAATGGGATTTGCTTCCTCGGTAGCTAACCAGATTCTGTTTATGGAAGATGGAGTCATTCTGGAAAAAGGAACACCAGAAAAAATATTTTATCGACCTGAGTTTGAGCGGACCCAAAAGTTTCTTAGTAAAATGACTGAACTTTATGGTGATCTAGGTCAAAAAAATGGATAGCTTCATATTTATTCAGGAACAACTCCTTCCAGCGCTTTTAGAAGGAACATCGGTAACTATTAAGCTTATCCTCTTTTCGGTGCCTTTTGGTTTATTAACTGGAGTAATCGTCGCTGTGGGTAGGGTTTACGGAAAAAAACCAATATCAATGATTTGTCGACTTTATGTTTTGTTTTTTAAAGGTTGCCCCTTATTACTCCTTTTGTTTATGATCTATTTTGGTTTACCTTCTTTGGGGATATCTTTTTCGCCAATGACAGCATCAGTCTTGGGTTTTGTTCTTTGTAATGGGGCATATTCTTCGGAATATATCCGAGGAGCTATTCAATCAGTAAAAATTGGTCAAATTACTGCTGCTGAAGCCTTAGGAATGACTCGTTTTCAAGGAGTTTTGTATATTATTCTTCCGCAAGCTTTTCGCCGAGCACTTCCTGGGGTGGGGAACGAAATTATCTATTTAATTAAATATTCATCCTTAGCATATATGATTACCTGCATTGAATTGACTGGAGCTGGTAAAATTGTTGCTGCTCGTTTTTTCCGTTTTACTGAGACATTTATTGTGATTGGGATTATTTATTTGGCACTGGTAACTATTGCGACAAAATTGCTCAATTACGCTGAAAGAAAACTTTATTATCCAGGTATGGGTCCTACCAGCTTTAAGGGTTAAGCCGAAGTTTTATTACTTACAACTCGCAATATTTAGAAGATCTTTATTTATAAATAAGATATTTCTCTCTCTTTTTTTTAAAGTTTTCCAAAGACTCCCGGTAAGCTTTTTTTAAATCTTGATAGGAAACATCACTTTTTATCAACTTACCGATTAAAGCTGTCCCCATAATTTTATCGAACATAGTCAACTCATCTTCGCTTTTTGGTACTGGATAGGAAATCAATTTATGGGAACAAGATAGGATACACAAACCAGTATAAGCTGGCTGAAAAGTTCTCATATTAGTTATAGAAAGACGCACTCCACCGAGTTCCCCTTTGTTTTCAGGAACAAACCGAACTCCTGGTAGACCAATCCGATTTAATTCTTGAGCAAAAATCTTGGAATCAATTCCTTTACCTCCAACCCATTTAAAATAATCATCTTGTCGAATTCCCGTACCTTCGCCTAAACCAGTAGCTGTATATAACAAAGCTGAAAGAAAATCGGGAATCATTGGGGAAGTAGGAATCCAGCAAAGACCGGTATCGGGAAACATCATATCTCGAGTATACCCATCCATGGGTACGACGATCAGTCTCACTCCAATACGACGATTAAAATAGCGTGCTAACTCACCAACTGTCATACCATGTACCATCGGTAGGATATCAACACCAACGAAGGTCAGAAAGCCATCTTCCGAGACTGGCCCATCAATGGTTAATCCTCCTAAGGGGTTAGGACGGTCCAAAACAACAACAGTTTTTCCATTTTCTTTTGCAGCCCACATGCAATAGTTAAGTGTGGATATATAAGTATAGGTACGTGCCCCGATATCCTGGATATCAAAAAGGAGGAGGTCAATGTTTTCTAACATCTTGGGAGTTGGCTTCCTCGTTGGTCCATACAAACTGTAAACAGGAATTTTATATTGATCGTGAAGGTATGATTCGACGTATTCACCGGCTTTGGCTTTACCGTCCAATCCATGTTCGGGTGTAAATAAGGCAACCAGATTAGTTTGAGTATTATTAGCTAAAAGTGCTGCAGTTGATTCAAACTGGCTATTTAACCCGGTTTGATTAGTAATCAAACCAATTCGTTTTCCTTTTATAAGGTCAAAATGTTTTTCAAAAAGGATTTCATTTCCTAATTTAATTTTTATTCTCTGGTCAGTTATAGATAATGATAAAATATTTAAAACAACAATGAAAATACTGACCAAAATTAGAAGTTTTAAGGTTTTATTCATTTTTTTATCTTATATTTTTTAGAAAGAATGCTCAAGTATATTATTCGAGAAAAATGAATGTTTTTTGATTTTCAGGATAGACCCTC
>JAAYUP010000094.1 GCA_012517635.1 Candidatus Atribacter alterifermentans | reverse complement strand
TTCAGTCCATCGCTCTACCATCTGAGCTATCTCGGCACTCATTTGGCGGGGTCGACGGGATTTGAACCCGCGGTCTTCAACGTGACAGGCTGACGTGTTTGGCCAGGCTACACCACGACCCCGCTCATTCGTGCCTCGGATGAAGGATATCTCCCTCGCCCGAAAGCAATTAACATTTTAATAGGTCAAAAAGCTTTTGGCAAGTCTTTCTTAAAAATATTCAAAAAAGCCTCATTTATTTTCCTGAATAACCTTATTATAATCATCGGAACTTAACAACTGCTTTATTTCTTCCGGATGAGAAGATTGAATGACACAAATCCATCCTTTTTCATATGGGCTTTGATTAATGACTTCTGGTTTATTTTCGAGGAGAGAATTCACTTCAGTAATGACCCCAGATAGTGGCGAATAAAGGTTGGATACGGTTTTGATCGATTCCACATCACCGATTTTATCTCCCTTTTTAACCGTTCGATTTGGTTTTGGAAGCTCAACAAAAACAAGGTCTCCTAATTCATCCTGAGCAAAATCAGTGATACCGCAACGATAAACACCGTTTTCCTCTTTCACCCAAAAATGCTCAGGAGTATACAGTAAATCTTTTGGAATATTCATATGAAACCTCCTTGTTTTAGCCAGATGCTCAATCCAAGTAATTATTTAAAATAAATGTAATGAAGACCCGAAGACTGAATCGGCGGCTTCCATAACTGCTTCAGTGAGCGTGGGATGAGGATGAATGGTATGAGCTATCTCTTCGGGAGTCGATTCGAGTGCCATTGCTAAAGTTAACTCACCAATGAGATCAGATGCGTGAGGCCCAATGATATGAGCACCTAAAATCTCGCCAGTTTTTTGGTTAGCAATAATTTTAACCAAACCTTCAGTCTCTCCTTCAATTAGAGCTTTTCCTACTGCTCGAAAAGGAAACTTCCCAATTTTTATGTCAAATCCCGATGCCAAGGCTTCATCTTCGGTTAAGCCGACTGAGCTGATTTCTGGTGAACAAAAAATGCAATTTGGTATAACTCGGTAATTCATGCAGGTGGCTTTTCCCATCAAATTATTAATGGCTACTTCTGCCTCTTTAAAGGCAACGTGAGCCAAAAGATATTTTCCATTCACATCACCGGCAGCAAAAATTGATGGTACTGAGGTTTTCATTTGTAAATCAGTAACGATTGTTTTTTCGTCCATCTTTATTCCGGCTTTTTCGGGAAAAAGATGATCAGTCATTGGTACTCTGCCGGTAGCGACTAAAACATAATCACCTTCGGCTACCTTGGTTTCATTATTTTGCTCATAAGAGACCTGGAGCTTATTCGCCTTAGAGATTTCAATAACCTTGGCGTTGGTATGAATCTTCATTCCTCTTTTTTCTAAAATCTCAACCAAAAGTTTGACGACCTCGCTATCAGCAATGGGAAGAATATTGGGGAGCATTTCAACCACTTCAACCTGGGTTCCAAAGGTGTTAAAAATACAAGCCATTTCCATACCAATATAACCACCACCAATCACAACCAATTTCTCTGGAATAGATGGGAAACCCAATGCTTGGTCGCTATCTATGACTCCTTCTAAATCTACCCCTGGAACTGGTAAATGAGCAGATTCCGAACCAGTAGCAACCAGGATATGTTTCGCTTGAATGATTTCTTTTTTCTTCTCTTTGGTTATAACCTCGATTGTCTGTTTATCCAGGAATGAACCAATTCCATCAACTACCTCGACTCCAGCTTTTTTAAGTAAAAATCGAACTCCTCCGGTTAATTGTTTGACCACTTTATTCTTCCGAGCTACAACTCGAGCCCAATCTACTCCATCAACTTTAACTTGAACTCCAAATTCCGCAGCCCGTTGACTGAGGTGAAAGACTTCCTGTGACCGAAATAACGCTTTTGTTGGAATACAACCTCGATTGAGACAAGTCCCTCCAATTTCCCGACTTTCAATCAAAAGAGTTTTTATTCCTTTTTGACCTGCACGAATAGCTGCCGCATAACCTGCCGGCCCACCTCCAATTACAATCAAATCGGTTTGTCTCATCCTTAACCTCCAATTCCGATATCCATCAATCTTTGCAAATCAAGTATGAATAACAAGGAGTTCATAGATAATCTCAAGTAATTAAGGTATTGTTTTCTCCCAAACAAATTGGTTGTTACCAACCTCAACTTTTTTCAAGTCAGGAAAACTGCTTCCCTCAGAAAGAAATTGCTGCTCTGAAGTTTCGCATTTTCGACTTGAGGATTCCAATTTTTTATCATGATTTATTTTTTAAATAATCATCAATGGCTCGAGCCGCTTTTTTCCCTGCTCCCATGGCTGAAATAACTGTCGCAGCACCGGTTACAATGTCACCACCAGCATATACACTCGGTATACTCGTTGCACCGGTCTCTTCGTCGGCCTCGATATATCCCCGTTTATTGAGTTTTAGTTCCGG
>JAAYUP010000093.1 GCA_012517635.1 Candidatus Atribacter alterifermentans | reverse complement strand
TACTGGGGGATGGGGAATATTTCTCCATAGTTATTGTGATTTTATTGAATTTTTTAATCCAACACTGACCCTTGAAGGCTTGAGAATTATTAATGAACTTAATCAAAAGTCATGAAAATGTAAAAGATATTGCAATATTGGGAGATCAAACTCGTCTGGATGGTCACTATCAAGATGAGGGAACGGTTATGATTCAAGGTGAATTTCATGGATCTATTGAATCAATGAACGTCATTATTACCCGACATGGACAATCAAAAGCTTTTATCAAGGCAAAAAGTTTAGAAATTTGGGGAACCTTAGACGGTTTTACTCGGACGGAAAAGGTTATTTGTCGGAGTACAAGCCGAATAACAGGAATAATAATGTCAAATGGAATTGCTATAGAGCCTGGAACGACGTTTGAGGGTGGATTGACATTCCCCCAAACTGGTGATAGTGGTGAAAAATAAAACAATCGTAAGTGTGAGTTTAGGGTCTTCTCTTCGTAATCATCAAGCTGAAATTGAATTAATAAATTTTAGAATTCATATTAAAAGAATTGGTGTTGATGGTGATAAAAAGAAGTTTATACAAATTTTAAAGGAGTTGGATGGCAAAGTTGATGCTTTTGGTTTGGGGGGTGCCGATCTGTATTTACGGGCTGGACGGTATAAGTACCAGGTGGTCGATATTGCTAAAATGGTTTCAGTTTTAGAAAAAACACCAATTGTTGATGGTGGAGAACTCAAAGAAACTTGGGAAAGAAAGGTACCACAAATTTTGGTCGAAAAAGAAAAGTTAGATTTAAAAGGGAAAATCGCACTTTTTATGAGTGGAATGGATCGTTATGGATTAGCAGAAGGTCTTTCTCAACAAGGTTGTCGACTTTTAATTGGAGATATGCCTTTTGCGCTGGGGATTCCCATCCCTTTAACTCGGCTTTCAACTCTTCGCTTTCTTTCCATTCTTATGATGCCAGTGCTTAGACGACTACCATTGGAAATTTTATATCCAACTGGAAAAAATCAAGAAGTAAGGGTTTCTCGGTCTCCTCATCTTTTTAGGAAAGCCGATATAGTGGCAGGTGATTTTTTATATATTAATCGATTTATGCCAGATGATATGAATGGAAAGATTGTTATAACCAACACTGTCACAAATAATGATATTGAAACTCTACGGAAATTTGGAGTCAAAATACTCGTTACAACTACTCCTGAGATGAATGGGCGCTCTTTTGGTGCGAATGTTCTCCAAGCAATATTTGTTTCAATTCTTGAGAAGCGTCCTGAAAACATTTTGCCCGAAGAATATTTACATTTAATGGATATCTTAGAAATTCAACCTCGAGTGATTTATTTATAAAAAATTCATTCGAATATTGTTGAACTATAATTGAGTTTGTTGAGAAAGAGAATGTAAGTGATGAAAACCACGGAGGGATCGACAAGTGGACGAGAAAAAGATCGTAGAAGAAACGATTGAGAAATATGCTAAATATATTAATCCAGGTTTAGCTCGATATTACAAATTTGCCCAACTTGATACCGTAGAATGGACCAGCGCTGGTTCAAAAGTATGGGATGTTTACGGCAATGAATATATTGATTGTTTAGGTGGATTTGGCGTATTCAATGTTGGAAGAAATCACCCCCGAGTTATTCAAGCAGTGAAAGAACAATTGGAAAGACTTCCTCTTTCGACCCGCACCTTATTTAATAAACATCAAGCCGATTTAGCCGAAATGTTAGCTCAGATAACTCCTGGCAATCTTCAATATTCATTTTTTGGGAATAGTGGGACGGAAGCAGTAGAAGGCGCTTTGAAACTAGCTCGTTTTTATACTGGCCGGAAAAAACTGATTTCGGCAGAAAATAGCTTTCACGGTAAAACCATGGGTTCATTAAGTCTATCAGGGCGGGAAGTATATAAAAAACCTTTTTTACCTTGCCTACCTGAAATATTTCACGTTCCTTTTAATAATATCGATGCTTTAAAGCAATTGGTAGACAAGGAAACCGCTGCGGTAATATTAGAGCCGATACAGGGAGAAGGCGGCATCAATATTCCCTCTCCAGATTATTTAAAGCAAGTGAAATCAATTTGCGAAAAACAAGGGGCATTACTTATTTTAGATGAAATCCAAACTGGATTGGGTCGAACTGGAAAGATGTTTGCTTGTGAGCATTTTGATGTGGTGCCAGACATAATGACCCTTGCCAAGGGATTAGGGGGTGGTGTACTCCCTATTGGAGCATTCATCAGTACTGCTGAAATTTGGAAGGTATTTGAAGAAAATCCCTTTATTCATTCTTCAACTTTAGGGGGGAATCCTCTGAGCTGTGTTGCTGGAATAGAAACCTTAAAAATCCTTCAAGAAGAAAATATTCCCGAAATAACAAGGATTAAAGGTGAGAAGGTCTTGCAGCGTCTTAGTGAGATTCAAGCTGAGTCAGAAGGAATGATTCAAGAAGTAAGAGGGATGGGTTTATTGATTGGTATCCAATTCGGAGATCCCGATATTGCATCTTTAATAGCTATGGAAATGGCCCACCGTCATGTTTTAGTGGCTTATACTCTGAATAACCCGACGGTGATCCGAATAGAGCCACCTTTGACAATAACTTTTGAAGAGTTAGAGATAGCTTTATCTAGATTGACCGAATCCTTGGTTTCAGTGCGATCATTATTGGATGAGGTAGAAGGAGAATAAAAACTATGGGAAAAGTAAATGATGTTATTATCATTCAACAATCAGTGAATAAAGTTTTTCTTGAAGCCCAGAATATTGAGCAATTAGCAAAATATCTTCCCGATCTTCAAGAGGTGAAAATTCTTGAAAAAAATAATAATGAAGTTGATAGTTTTTGGAAAGGCAGTTTTCAAGGAAGGGAAGTGAAATGGACTGAACGAGATATCTGGGATGAAGTAAATAAAGAATGCCGTTTCTTTATAATAGAAGGAGATTTTAAGGTCTACCAAGGGATATGGAAATTTATTCCATTATCCGATATGGAAACAAAAGTAGAACTTGAGATTGAGTATGACTTAGGACTTCCATTGGTTGGGGCTTTAATTAATACTTTTCTTAAAAAGAAGATGCTCGAGAATGCTCAAGCAATGCTAAAAGCTTTAAAACAAATGATCGAACAAACATAATTCTAAGTATTGATGAAAAAATGAGGTTAATGAATGAGATCTAAAACTGATTCAATTTATTTCCAGAAAAAGAGAGGTTATTTATTTTCAATGAAAGGATATCCTACCAGCGAAGTAAGATCAAAGGTGGATTGATGAAAAAAATAATAAGATTTTAAAAGAAATAATTTCTTTAAAACACAAAAGAAATCTACAAGAAGATACTCTTTTTTTAAGTTTTGGCTCATCACAGTATTGAAAGATTGAAGGTGAAATTCATGGATAGTTTTGCTTTTATAATCCATGCAATGGATGTTCAAGATATCAAAGATCACAAAAAAATGCTCCGTTTTTTACCTAACCGTTCTGTGGAGTATCTTGCCTCACGCATTTCACCATTTGTTCTCTCCCATGTTACTGGAGTCCGCTCACAAGAAAATGGAAAAGAAATCGAAGGATGGTTTATCGGTCTTCCTATGACTTCAAGGGTGCTCATTGGATACCCATTTTCTTTTGTTTCAAAGCAAATTCATAAATGTGGTTTATTAGCAGAAAAACTTGGAGCCAAAATTATTGGATTAGGAGCCTTCACCTCAGTAGCTGGCGATGGAGGTATAACCCCCAAAAAGGGTTTAAAAATTGCCGTTACGACTGGGAATAGTTATACTGTAGCAACTGCTCTGGAAGCAACTATGATTGCAGCGCAAAAAATGTCAATCGATTTTCGTGATGAAGAATATGCAATAGTTGGTGCTACCGGTTCAATTGGGAGAGCGTGCGCCCTCATTTTAGCACAAGAAAAAAAGAAAGTGAGGATTATTGGGCGGGATCAAGAAAAGGTGAAGAATGTCCAAAGGGAAGTAGAACAATTTTCTTCTCATCCAGTGAGGGGGTTTACTGATATTGAGCAAGGAATCAAAGGATGTCGAATTATTTTAACAGTTACCTCAGCTATTGAAACCATAGTTCAAAGTCAGTGGATTGAGCGGGGAGCTGTTGTTTGCGATGTTTCAAGACCACGAAATGTAGCCAAAGAAATTATGCAAACTCGAAAAGATAT
>JAAYUP010000092.1 GCA_012517635.1 Candidatus Atribacter alterifermentans | reverse complement strand
TCATTGTGCTTCCTAATCACTGGCATACTTTGCGTCTCATCCTTGGTTGTTTCCAAATTGGAGCTATTCCACTCCTGCTCTCACCAAAATACCCTCCCAAATCAGTTGAAAAAATCTTCCAAAATGCCAATGCCAGCTTACTAATAGCCCAAGCTCCACATCAAGATCTTGCCGATCGGCTTTCCTTTGCTTCTATTGGGGAAAACGGAGAAATCAGTTTTCCCGATAAAATAAATGCAGTGGTTGACGATTTACCATCATTTGATTCACCAATTGCCGCTTTCTTTTCAACTTCAGGGACAACCGGAATCCCCAAATTGGTTATGCTTACTCATAAAAATATACTCTCTGACATTGATAGTTGCTTCGATTTAGTTGATATCTATCCTGAAGATCGCATGTTGGGAGTTCTACCGATGTTCCATGTTTTTGGTTTTTCAATTGCCTATATTCTTCCCTTAGCCAAAGGGATGACATTGACTATCGTTCCTTCACTTTATCCTGCCAACAATCTCATTGAATCGCTCAAAAAATATCAATCAACAGTTTTTTTAGGAGTTCCAGCTGTCTTTTCTATATTAGCCGGAGCTCGCGCCAAAGTCCCCTTTGATTTAAGCCCTCTCCGCCTTCCTATTTGTGGTGGCGATGCCCTTCCTCAAAGAGTTCGAGAAACATTTGAAAAAGGCTTTGGATTAAATATCATGGAGGGATACGGAATTACCGAGGCATCCCCAGTCGTTTCCATCAACCCTTCTCCTCTCACACGAGTGCCAGGGTCAGCAGGACCAGTAATCAAAGCCATCAATCTCCAGATTGTTGATGACAACGATAAAGAACTCCCTGCTGGTGAAATTGGAGAAATCATTCTTTCTGGAGATCCCATCTCACCAGGTTACTATAATAATCCTGAAGAAAATCAAGTCTCTTTCCGTAATCAATGGTTTTACACTGGAGACTTAGGAAAAATTGATGAAAAAGGTTTACTTTACATTGAAGGCAGAAAAAAAGAATTGATTATTGTTTCTGGTTTTAATGTTTTTCCTCAAGAAATTGAAGAAGTCATTATGTCTTATCCAGGAGTTTCCCGTGCTGCTGTGGTAGGTGTTCAAAGAGCTTCTCGTGGCGAAATGATCAAAGCTTATGTCGTACCAAACGAAAATATTACCATTGACCCAACTGAAATTGTAAGGTTTTGCCGGAAAGAGCTGGCTTCACACAAAGTTCCTCGTATTGTAGAAATCGTTGCCGAACTCCCTCAAACCGTAACTGGAAAAGTCATGAAATTCATGATTTCCTCAACTGGGAATGAAATCGAAGTGAATGAAGATTGACAGAGTTGTTGGATGGGATTCTCACCTCGTGCAAGAATTTTCTCAAAATAACAGCGAGGTTGGAATAGAATGGTATTATAAATTCTTTTAACTGAGTAAAGGTGGTAAAGCAATGAATAATAGCAAAAGGTTACTCTTGCTGATTTTCATTCTAATAGCTTTGTTCTCTCTGAGACCTATCGTTAGTGCGAACGAAGAAATAATTCGTCAATCCATCGACGCTCTTCATGACCTATCCAAAATACCCGAGCGGGATGTATTCTTCTACCTATTGGAAAAAGCTGAAGCCATTGCTATTTTCCCCAAGGTAGTCCGGCTGGGACTCGGTTTAGGTGCTCAATATGGTGACGGTTTAGTATACCGAAAAGAATTGAATAAAGATAACTGGTATGGTCCAGCTTTTTATAAAATATATGGAGTAAGCTATGGACCACAAGTTGGAATTCAATCTACCAGCTTGATTCTTTTAATTATGAACCAGAAAGGAATGGATATTTTTTATAACGATGGTTTAACTCTTGGAGGAAACGTAAGTGTTGCAGCAGGACCAATTGGAAGAAGCTTCTCTGCTGAAGTCGATTTAAATTTAGATTCGTCAATTTATTCCTATTCACAGTCTCGGGGTTTATATATCGGTCTATCGGTTCAGGGGGCACAGATTAAGCAAAACCATCAAGCGAATCGTCAACTTTATCAAAAAAGCGTCGACCCAGAGGAAATTCTTACCTCAAAGATTTCATCTAACCCCGAATCTTTACGTCTTTTGCAAATGTTGCAAGATTTAATTAGAAAAAACACGACTGAAAATTAAAGGAGTGAAAAAAATTGAGAACGATTTTATCCATTCTTGGTGTGATTCTTCTCGTTATTTTGGCTTTTCGTTTTTTCCCAGCTATTATTGCAGGTGTTTTGGTGGTAATCGGTGCTATTTTACTGATTCTCCTTTTAACCGGTGTTGCTATTATAGCTGCGCCCATTCTCATTTTATTCCTTCTTATTGGAATAGTGATTTGGGTGCTACGATTAATTTTCTGAAAGATATCCTTAGGGTTTTATTAATTAAGCTTTATTTTTGCACCATACCAAGTGAGGAAGCGATGAATGTCGGATATTTTTGTACCTATGTACCAGAAGAAATAATCCAATCCTGTAACGCAATACCGGTCTTTTTATATCCAGAATCACCTTCTACAAATCACGCTATTCCTTATCTTCCAACTCCTTTTTGTCCATTTTCCAAAATCCTTCTTAATTATTTCCTCACTGAAAAAAATCAGGACTTGGATTTTATCATTTTTGGAGGGGGTTGTGATGCTGGGAAAAAAATTTATGATGTTTTTATTGCTCTTCAAACAAAAATCCCCTGTTATTATCTTCATATCCCTCTCGTGAATAACCAAGAATCTTTAAAATTTTATCATCACTCTCTCAACGATTTAAGCCATAAACTTCTTTCCTTGCAAGGGTTATCTCAACAAAATTTTACTGAAAACCTTCGGATTATTCTTGATCACTCTTTCATTTTAAAACAAACCCGAAGCCAAGCTTTCTTGAAGGGTGAACTTTCTGGTCATTCTCTGATTCAGGGAAAAACCCAATCTCAAAGCAGCTTGGATTCAACAAGTTCTTCAAAAGTATCAATTCTTCTTCTTGCTTCTCATCTTTTTGTTGAAAATATCATTCAGCTATTGGAAGAAAAGGAATTTCGAGTTTTTGATGGTTCGGCTATTGGGATGAGACGTTATGTTTTTCCTGAAATCGAATACTCCCACCAATCTGATGCTTTAGATGCTCTATCTCGATGGTATTTGATAAACAAAGTTCCTTGTCCTGGTTATAACCCTCAAAAGCGCTTAGAAACTTTGCAAAAATTCATCAATCGAGTCGGATTGCAAGGTATAATTTATTTTTATCCAAAATTTTGCGATCAATCGCTTTATGACCTCTCATTTTTAAAAAAGCATATAAAAATACCACTCCTTCCCCTTGAACACGATATGTCTTATTCCTCATTAGGACAATGGGAAACTCGCATCGATGCTTTTCGGGAGGTTCTCACAAACCAATGAAACTAAAAACCTCAACAGCTCTTTCGCTTGCCCGATTTTTCGCAAATAGAAAAAGCTTTTTCCATCTACTTGGTATCTATGAGTGTTGGCTAAAGAAAAAATTTCCAGAACCAAACCTGTCTCAGATATCATACCAATTAACCATTAAAACTGTCCGTGAACTGTATAGTCACTCCCGACCGGTAATTTGGTCCAGCCTTTTTTTCCCCTGTGAATTTATTCATGCTGCTGGTGCTATTCCCTTTTATCCTGAAATCACAGTTGGATTAGTTGCTGCACTTGGTTTTCAGCATTTTCCCTTGGAATTCGCTGAAAAAAATTGGTATTCTCAGGACCTCTGTAGTT
>JAAYUP010000091.1 GCA_012517635.1 Candidatus Atribacter alterifermentans | reverse complement strand
ATCAGAAGGTTTCCCTCTTACCATAGAATCTCTGACATCTGGAGGTCCAAAGGTGTAAATATCCCAAGGACCAATATGAAAATTTTCCCAAAAGTATTTCATCGCAGCATCAAGATCTTTTACGACATGAGCGACTTGGATAACATCGCCATCTTTCATGATTTATAATACCTCCCTTTCATTGAGACATGAATCATTATGTTGATTTATTTATTATCTCCATCTGTTGAACCAATTAATGATTAGAAATAGCTTTAATTCGAGATTTGGCTTTTTCATTAAAGTAATTTATGGCAAGAACGGCAATGATGATAAAACCCCACATAGCTCTAATGAAAAAAGGATCCATACGTAACAAATTGACTCCACTGGAAATAACTTGAAGAATAACCACTGAAACGACCATGCCAGAAACCTTCCCGACTCCTCCCGAAGGATCGACACCGCCTAAAAAGCAAGCAAGGATAGCAACTAAAAGATAGGATTCGGCATAGTTGGCTTTAACCGAGTTAAGCTGTCCGATCATGATGAAGGCAGTAATTGCTGAAAAAAGCGACGAGAGCAAGAATCCTTTCAAAATGATGGATTTGGTATCAATATTTGAAAATTTAGCTGCTGTGTAATTGGAACCAAGCATATACAAGCTATAGCCAAAAGTCGTTTTATCCAAAATAATATATAAAATAAAAGTGAAAAGAACAAAAATATAAAATGGGATAGGGATTCCAAGGAACAAACCATTTCCTATAGTAATTAGAGATTTGGGAAAACCAGTTAAAGTATATCCTTTGGTGAGAACAATGTTTACTCCGTTTAGAAGGGTCATCGTTCCAAGTGTTGCTAACATATCGGGAACTCTTAAATATCCAGTCAAAAAACCACTTAACAAACCAGCACCCATAGCGGCAAGAATACCCATAGTCATTGAAATGATGACCAACAAACCTGATGCTTCTGTTGGGTTCCCTCCGGTGAGGTGGCGAAGAGCCAGAGCTGTGATTATTCCGGTGAAGTTAGCAGTGGCAATGATTCCTAAGTTAATTCCACCGCTTAGAATGGGAATCATCATTCCTAAGGAAAGGAAAGCAAGTAGTGGAAGCTAGTAGGCCATGGATCGAAAATTCGCCATGGTTGGAAAACGAGTCGGATTGAGTATTATCATGATGACAACAATAAAAATCAAGATGGCATAGAGGGAAAGATTTGGAATTTTTCTTTTCATGCCCGTTCCACCACCTTTTCATCAACATGAACTTTAATCCGGCTCTTTTCTTGGCGAATTTTTTGTACTGCACTGATTGTAATACTAATGACAATAACTGCACCAACAAAAACATTAAACCAATAAGTTGATATTTTTAAGAGGGTGAGACCATTGTTCATGATGGCAAAAAGCATGATACCAAGAAAAGTGCCTATAACCGAACCACCTCCACCAAAAACACTTGCACCTCCTAAAAACACGGCAGCGATGACGTTTAATTCTTGGCCAACAATGATATTCGGAATGGCTGATTGGACAATGGTGGCATGGACAATGGCGGCTATCCCTGACAGGAGCCCAATAAAACTAAAGGCAAATAGTTTGGTTCGGAAAACGTTAATACCCACTCTTTCGGCAGCAACCTCATTTCCACCTATGGCATAAATATTTCTCCCAACGCTGGTATATTTTAAAATATACCAGCCTAAAATGAGTACCAAAATCCAAATCAAAGGCATCAAGGTGAAACCATAGGTTACGTTATTCTCATTGACAAAACTTCCAATCTTGATATTTCTGCTCCTTGGCACGGGCAAAAACTGGTTTACAGGAGCTGGCATTGTTAGGAACGACTAAGACTGCATTGACATCTTGATTAATGGTGTTTTCAATGAGATGAACTTATTCGACTTCGTGAGCTGAGGATGGGGCTTGTTGATAAACTTCGATTACAAAATCAGCAGAAGCTTTATTTAAGCCTTTTGCTAATTGGTTAAACCAATGAGCACGGAGTTTTGGAATTGAAACCATGGTGTATTTTTCGGCTGCACAGACACCAACGGTTATCACCAAAACAAAAGTAAAAAGCAGAATAGGAATGTAAAGAGAAAATTGAGTTCTTTTTATTGAATCTAGCGGGAAATCCTTGCCTGTAAAGTCGGGGATGAGATCCGTATACTGACTCTTCCGTTGCTAGAATAAGAGGGTGAGATTACGAAAATCAGCACACTCAGTATACAAAACACAATACCATATTATCTGGATCACCCGATATCGAAAGAAAATCTTAGTGACTGGGGTAAGAGAATATCTTCGTATCACGTTCCAGGAATACTCTAATGTTATCCGGATTGGGAATACATCGAGATTGCCATCAAGGAGGACCGTATCCATCTTGTTATGGTAATTCCACCCAAATACGCGGTGAGCATGGTTGCTGAAACCATCAAAAAGAACACGAGCCGTAACTTGAAAAAGAAATTCGCCTTTTTGAAGAAAGTTTACTGGGATAACGAGGGAATCTGGAGGAAAGGATATTTTGTCTCAACGGTTGGAATCAACGAAAGTATAATTCGCAAATATGTTGAGATGCAGGAAAAGGAAGAGTCAGGACAAGCGCAGCTTGAATTTTTTTAAGTATCCCGTCTGTATAAGCGGGGGTATCTATAAAACCCCCGCTTATAAAATAAGAAATTTTTTGAAGACAGTTCCATTTAACTATGGTTAAATGGAACTGTCAAGATGAGTTTGTAATTCAATGAAATGGAACCATCATTATTTTTAAAGTTACTTCTTTACATAGATAGATAGTTTAATGAGAAAATCGCACCGATTCAATGAAATGT
>JAAYUP010000090.1 GCA_012517635.1 Candidatus Atribacter alterifermentans | reverse complement strand
CGATTTCTCGTCCAATTGCAGCGTATATTGGTGCAGTTACTTTCTCAGTGTAGGATGGTGAATCGGAATAAGCTTGAATCCGTTGTGCTGATGCTAATTGTCTCAATGCTTCCGAAAGTGACATTTTACCCTCCTATTTGTCATTTTTAATAATACTCGAATTTGTATAGTGAATTCATCGTATTCATATTATCATATAATTTAAAATATTTCATAATTTTTTCTATTTATATATTTGAATAAAGAAAGATATTATATTTTTTAATAGGATTCAAAATGGTCATTCCTTAAATGACTTGAGGAGAGAATCAAAAAGGAGTATAGCTTTTAAGTCACAATTTTGAAATATAAAAAATGTTGAATCGAAACTGAAAAAAGGCGGAAAAATCACTCTTATTTGCAGAATTTATAAATTATTTTTTATCAAAAAGTTCCATATTCATTTGCATCTTTCAGCAAGAGAAGAATGTTTTCTGGGCTAACATCGGGTTGGTTAGCATGAACAGCTTCTAAAACAAAACCTCCTCCCAGGGCGAGGTCATCTATTTTTCTTTTAATCTCTTCCGAAATATCTTTTTCAGTTCCTTAGGGAAGAATTTTTTGGGTATCTCTTACTCTTCAGAAGGTGATATCTTTTCCAAATTTTCGTTTTAAAATTCATGAATTCATATTCTTAACTGAAACCTGAACAGGGTTAATTGCATCTATTTCAATATCAATTAATTCTGGAATGAGTTGTCGAGTACTTTCACATAAATAATATGCAATTTTGGCAGAAGTATGTTTTTTTAATATATGCATACATTTCTGCTTGGTTTGGTTTAAGAATTCCCGACAAATCGGAATAGATATATTAAGACATAATCTGGTTTTTGACGATTATTAAAGCCATTCATTTGAAAATTAATTTATGACTTTAATCATCAACTATAAATAAGATTATTAGGAGTACATTTACTTTTCAGTTCTAATAAATTTTGCTTTATGATCTCCTCCTAATGCTAAAATTTTAACAACCGCTAAAACGATTCCAGAATTTCTTTTAAATCATTGCATCAACGCTATCTCTGAATTATTCATCCATTTATTATTCCCTTATTTTTGTCTGGTTTGTTTTATTCAAAATTTCTTATTGCAGTTATAATGTCATTTTCGTTTGGGATAGATGCATCTTCTAACTTCTTCGAATAAGGGATGGGGACACTTAATCCGCATAATCTTTTAGGAGGCGCATCGAGGTAATCAAATATATTTTCACTTACAATTGCAATTAATTCAGCTGCAAAACTGGCAGGGGCAGCTGATTCCTGCACAACCAATAAATGATGAGTTTTTTGAATTGATTGAAATATTGTATCAGTATCTAAAGGGGATAAGGTTCGAGGATCAATGACTTCTGGATAAATACCCTCATTTTCTATAATAGGAAGTGTATTTAAAACTTTTTTCAACATAAAAGAAGTTGCAACGATGGTAAGGTCTTTCCCCTCTTTTTTTATCTCAGCTTTTCCTAAAGGAATGGTGTATTCCTCTTCAGGAACCTCTCCCTTTATCGGATAAAGAAGTTTATGTTCAATAAATATTACTGGATTTTCGTCTCGAATTGCCGATAGTAAAAGTCCTTTCGCATCATAAGGATTCGAAGGCATGACTACTTTTAATCCGGGAACATGAATAAAAAAGGATTCTAAAGATTGACAGTGTTGAGCTGCTTCTCCAGAGCCTGCTCCTCCCTGAGTTCTTAAAACCATAGGAACTTTTACTTTCCCTGCTGACATGTATCTCATCTTTGCTGCTTGGTTAATTATTTGATCCATAGCCATCGTCGTGAAATCGATATACATAATTTCTGCTACCGGATGCATACCTAACATGGCTGCTCCAATAGCAGCACCGGTTATAGCCGCTTCTGAAATTGGAGTACTTCTCACTCGCTTGCACCCAAACTCATCAAGAAACCCCTTGGTTACACCAAAAACATTTCCTAATACTCCAATATCTTCACCAAGAAGGATGACATTCGAATCCTTTTTCATTTCTATATATAAGGCGTTTCGCAAGGCTTCTGCAAAAGTCATTATTGGCATGATTTTTTCACCTCCTCTATCTTCTTAAACGAAAACAAACTTTTGAACATCTTTTGGATTTGGTTCAGGACTTTCTTTTGCAAACTTTTCCGCCTGGAAAATAATTTGATCCACTTCTTTTTCAATGGATTCCAACCTTTTCTTTTTCTTAACATCTTTTTGCAATATTTTGTGCTTTAATGTTTCAATAGGGCATTTTTTCCTCCATTCTTCTACCTCTTTCCGATCCCGATAAATCTGAGGATCGGCAACCCAATGACCTTCGGTTCGATAGGTCTTACATTCCAAGAAAACCGGTCCATTTCCGGAAATTGCTAAATCCCTGGCTTTTTTTGTTTCCTGATAAACTTGGATGACATCATTTCCGTCTACAATTCGATTAGTCATTCCATAAGCTTTAGCTCGATTGGCAAGGTCTTGAATAGCTATGGCATTTGTTACACAAGTAGAAATTGCGTAAAGATTGTTTTCACAAATAAAAAGAATAGGAAGGTTCCAAATAGAAGCCAAATTAAGAGCCTCGTGAAAAGCTCCAGTACTTGTTGCACCATCCCCAAAAAAGCAGGCAACAATATTGGATTTTCCTTGATAGTCAAGAGCCATAGCGGCACCCACCGCTATTGGGATCCCTCCTCCTACAATTCCATTCGCTCCTAATATTCCCAGACCCAAATCTGCAATATGCATAGATCCTCCACGGCCCCGACAATAACCATTTTCTTTTCCTAACAGTTCGGCTAACATTAAATTTGGATCACCGTTCATAGCCAGACAATGACCATGACCTCTATGAGTGCTGCTTATATAATCACCTTTACGTAAAGCACTACAAACACCTACTGCAACAGCTTCTTCCCCAATGTAAGTATGAAGAGCGCCACGATTAATACCCTCCCAATAAAGTTGAATGGCTTTTTGTTCAAATTTTCTTATTAAAATCATTTTTTTGTACATTTCAAACATAGTTTCTATATCAACTGCCTCCACGAGATTAACCTCCTTTTTGAAACTTTTATTCATAATCTTTCAAAGAAATCTTTATCCACCGATCACTATGGGTAATTGGTAACTTTTTAAAATTTCAGCAATGTTCAAAATTTTCTCTTTTGATGGAATTTCAAGATGGTCGAGAAGGTAAGTTTCTCCAATTTGTCGATATTTTGATAAGCCAATCCGATGATAAGGCAATATATGCACTGATTGAATATTATTTAGGGAAGATAGAAACTGGCCGATTTGATTGATGTTTTCAAAGTCATCGGTAAAACCAGGTATGATTGGTATTCTTACCAGAATGGGAATTCCTTTTTTACTCGAAAGGACAAGGTTTTGCTTAATAATTTCGTTATCTACGCCCAACACCTGAATATGTTTTTCGCGATTAAAAATTTTAAAATCATAGAGTAAAAAGTCTAAATAGTGAAGTGCCCTATTCATTATAGGCCACTGAACATAACCACTTGTTTCAATGGCAGTATTTATTGAATTTTGTTTGAGGACAGAAAGAAGAGTAATCAGAAAATCTGCCTGAAAAAAAGGTTCCCCTCCCGAAATAGTTACTCCACCACCTGAATTATCGTAGAAAATTCGATCTCGTTTAACCACTTTGATAATTTCTTCTACGGTTACTCTTTTTCCATGAAGTCGAAGGGCTCCAGCAGGACAGCTTTGAACACAGTTACCACAAGCATTACATCGATTCCGGTTGATAGTTATCCCATTAGTATTTATTGTAATTGCTTGTTCAGAACAAGCAATTACACAGCTATGGCATCCAATGCATTTATTTATATGATAACCAATTAAGGGAAAAGGGTTTTTTAACTCAGGGTTGCAACACCAAGGACAGGTCAAAGAACAACCTTTAAAAAAAACAATGGTGCGTATACCAGGACCGTCATGTACCGAATATCGCTGTATTTCTGAGATCAATCCTTGGTGTTGCAATGGATTTTTTGTTTCTTCCTTTTTTATTGATTGAGTCATACTAACATATTCTCGGTCCGTTCAATGATGTCGTTTTGGATAAGAGGGTCTAAATCAACGAAATAGGCACTATATCCAGCAACCCGGATCAAGAGGTCTTTATATTTTTCAGGATTTTTTTGAGCATTACGTAATTTTTCTGCAGAAATGACATTAATTTGAACTTCCATCCCATCTAAATCAAAATAGGTTCGGATTAAGTCAATTAATTTTTCCAAATTCTCTTTGTTTTCAAAAACAATTGGACTAAATTTTAAATTGAGAATTGCTCCACCGGATTCTAAAATGTGTTCTAATCGTGAAGCAGAAAGAACTACTGCTGTTGGACTATTAAGATCAGTAAAGTGAGTAGGTGATTCGGTATCGGCTAAGGGTGAGTATGCCTTTCGGCCATCTGGAGTCGCACCCGTGACCAATCCCCATGGGACATTTGCAGCCACACTAGCAGTGGAATGGTGAAAACTTCCTCCAATTGGACCTCTTCCATATCGGGTATTACGGTATTTTGAAACTTCTTTCAATAATATTGAGAAGGCTTCCCTTGCAATAGAGTCAACATATTCATCATCATTTCCATACTTTGGAGCTTTATTGATGAGCATTTGGCGTACTTTTTCACCCTCAATTCCTTCAAAATTATTTTCTAAATATTTTTTTAGTTCGTTGCCAGTGATTGTTTTCTCTTCAAAAACCAACTTTTTAATAGCGGCAAGGGAATTAGCAACATTAGCAATTCCACCGGTTTGACCACCGGTATAATCGTAAACCGCTCCTCCTTCTTTAATTTCCTTTCCTCTTTCCATACAATCAGACACCAGACAACTTATTAAAGGAATTGGGAGATACTTTTCCCAAACCATATCTTGAATGTTATCTCGAATGACATGTTGTCTAACAAAGTATTTCACTTGTTTTTCATAGGCATCAAACAACTCTTGATAGGAAGTAAATGTCGATAGATCTCCATTCCCCGGACAAAGCTGAATCCCAGTTCGGGGGTCTTTCCCATTATAGAGAGCAAGCTCTAAACATTTGGTTAAATTGAAAAGACAGGCTCCATAGCGTCCTCCCCATTTCCCTTGTACACTTGGTTCTACACATCCAACCATACAATAGTTACGAGCATCTTCAAGGGATACTCCCCGGTTAATCATCGCCGGGATGATCACTTCATCATTAAACAAACTAGGCATACCTAAACCCTGTTTTATGAGTTCTGCACAACGCCTAAGATATTGACGAGGGGAACGTTTATGAACTCGAGCAGTAAAAGTTGGTTGAAAAAGTCTAAGAGATTCGGTGACGTCTAAACAGAGAAAGGTAAGTTCATTGCAGGCATCTTCCCCATTGGGTTTTTGCCCCCCAATAGTAAGATTCTGAAACATTGGGTATCCGGCATTTAAACGGGTTTGTGACCAGCACCGGAGTTTGGTTAGTGAAGAAAGCTTTATCCAAAACATCTGAGTGAGTTCATAAATCTGATCCTCAGTAAAGGTTTTCGTAGATATATCTCTTTTATAGAAGGGATACATAAATTGATCAAACCGGCCTATAGATACAGAATGTCCATTAGCATCAATCTGTATAGCGAGCTGAACAAACCAAATGCTTTGTAAAGCTTCGTAATAATTCCGTGCTGGAAATTCTGGAACTCGTTGGCAAATTTCAGCTATCTTTTCTAATTCCATTTTTCGTATTGAATCACTTTCATTCAGAGCTTCTATTTTCGCTAATTCAGCAAACCGATGAGCAAAGTTAATTACTGCTTTGGCAGAAATAATTACTGATTCATAAAAATATTTTTTCTTTAGATCTTCTGGATTAGCAATATCTAAAAGAGATAATTTTGCTTCGGCAGTCGAAATAACACTTCCTAAGCCGGAATTAATTAATTTTGGATAATCTACTGCTATATGGCCATCACTATTCTCCAGATTCCATTCATTATCAATAACATTGACGTAATTTTGACCAGCAAGCTTGTTTTCTTCAGTCCACATAGCATGATTGAAATCTTTGATAGTTCGTCCCTTCCAAAAAGGAATAATCTCAGCTATTTTCTTTTTGCTTTCTTCGTCGAGATCAAAGGGATCTCCGGAACGTTTATTCAACTCCGATAATTCTTTTTCGGTTCTTCTCCCAAATACTTGATAAAAAAGTCAAATAAAAATGGACACCGCTTGCTTTTCTGGATACAGTATTTGTATCAGCAAAACCAGTCCAGAGGAGGCAAAGCGATGTCCCAGATACAGCTTAATCCATTCTTTG
>JAAYUP010000089.1 GCA_012517635.1 Candidatus Atribacter alterifermentans | reverse complement strand
CCAAATTTTATCTTCTTCCCAAACTTCTTCAAGGCTTCTCTTATTCTTTTTAAGAAGCTCTAAAGTCAAAAAAGCGGCATGGCCTTCATTAATATGGTATTTTCTCACATTCAACCCCAAAGCATCCAGCATTCTTGTTCCGCCAATACCCAAAATAATTTCTTGTTTTAGTCGATATTCCCGGTCTCCACCATATAGGAAATCGGTAATGCTCCGATCTTCTTCGACATTTTTATCCAAGTTGGTATCGAGAAAAATGACTGGTACAACCCCGCCTGATACACTTTTCCAATTGTACAGCCAAGCTCCGACATGAACTGTTCGTCCTGATAGGGTTACTTGAACTTGATGTTCAAGTGGTTCAAGATATTTTTCTACATCCCAAATTATTGGAAATTCTTTCTGCCACCCATCAGGAGCGATTTCTTGGCGGAAATATCCCTTTCGACTGAGTAAGGTAACAGCAACAAAAGGGATAGCAAAGTCTGCAGCCGCTCGAACCGTATCTCCAGCCAGAACACCGAGTCCTCCACTATAAGTTGGGATTTCATGAATTAAAGCAATTTCCATAGAAAAATATGCAATCGTTTCTTCCTTTTGTAAATTTTTAATACTATCCATTTTATGCACTCCCAATTCGAATTCTTTCGCTTTTATCTCCCGGTTGATCCCAAACCATTGGTTCCGCGAGTAGACGATGATATTTCGTTGCTTTCGATAATCTCTACCCGAGGGATTTCCCTTAGTGCCCCCTGAGCAATTCGATCACCAGCTTGAATGGTGTGAGGGTGATTCCCGAAATTAAATAATCTAACTATCCAATTTCCTCGATAACCTGAGTCAATCGTTCCAATATGGACCATTATTCCTTTTTTAATTCCCAAACCACTTCGAGGTCTTAATACAACTTCAAAACCAGAAGGGAATTCCGAAGCGATTTCAAGATCAATAATGACACTTTTTTGAGGATAAATGACCGTTTCAACTGGACTAAAAAGATCGAAACAGGCATCATCTGGATAGGCAAACCGTGGGATATAGGCGCGGTCGGTTAACTTCTTAAATTTAATAACGACATTTTTTTTCATAGCTTCCTCCATAGAAAAGTATACGGAATCTATTCGATGATGGCAATAAAAAGAATAAATTCATGTATTTAATCAAGTGATGATGTTTCTTTAATGAAAAGGAAAGTGCTAAAATATGAATTTGAAAATGTGGTGAAAAGAGTAGATGTGATGAAAGAGAATTTTGTTCCGAATCAAAAAGCTTTAGAGTTTGCTGGGAATCTTTATTTTAATAATTACACCCAAGGTCGCATTTCCTTCGATGAAGTGGTTATCGCCTTATTTGATTTTATTCGACAAGATCCAAAAGGAACGTATCGAGTCATCATTGGTACTGACTCAAAAGGAACTAAGGATAGTCCTCATTTTCAAAGCTTTGTAACGGCAATAATCGTTCATAAAGTAGGATACGGAGCACGTTATTTTTGGAGGAAAACTTTCCATAAGAATCTAAGAGGTATTCGTGATAAAATTTATCAAGAAGCCATGCTTTCTTTGCAAACCTGCTGGGCTTTTATGGAAAAAATAAATACCTTTCCGGATAACCATTTATCCAATTATCGAGTTGAAATTCATATTGATATTGGAACAAACGGGCCAACCCGAAATATAATTCAAGAAGTCACTGGCATGATTGAAAATATGGGGTTTACTACAAAAATTAAACCTGATTCATATGGAGCTTCAAGGGTAGCCCATCGACATACCTGATCGCTCTTTTTCCCACCTTCTTTTTTTCACTCCCTCTAACTCGAAAGATGAATCCTTATTTTCTTAGGAAAATCTGGTTTGGTATGATTCAGGAATATAGTATAATTCTTGCTGTGAATACCAGAATCGGTAGGAAATAAATACTCTTTTTTGGAATGAGATCTTTACAGAAGAGGAGGAAAAAATTGTGGTAAAAATTATTAAAAAAGAAGTACTGACACCACAGATCAAGCTCATGGTTATCGATGCACCAAGGGTAGCTCGACACGCCAAAGCTGGGCAGTTTGTTATTATTCGTATCAATGAAGAAGGCGAAAGAATACCACTTACTATTGCAGATTTTGACCCAATAGAAGGAACTGTTACCATCATTTTTCAAGAAGTCGGAAAAAGTACGATGCAGTTAGGTGAACTGGATGAAGGAGAACATATTGCTGATTTTGTTGGACCTTTGGGAAAAGAGATTGAAGAAAAGAACTTTGGCCATGTGGTCTGTGTCGGTGGTGGAGTTGGGATCGCCCCAGTTTATCCCAAAGCCCGGGCATTAAAAACATTAGGAAATCGAATAACTTCGATAATTGGTGCCCGTTCTTCAGATCTTCTTTTTTGGGAGGATCGGATGCAATCGGTGAGTGATGTTCTTTACGTAACCACCGATGATGGTTCTTACGGTGAAAAGGGTTTTGTGACTTCAGTTCTTGATCGGATTATCCAAAAAGAAAAAATTGATCTAGTCATCGCAGTGGGTCCTTTAATGATGATGAAAATGGTCAGCCTTTTAACCCAAAAATATAAGCTGCCAACCTGGGTTAGTTTAAACCCGATAATGGTTGACGGAACCGGTATGTGTGGTTGTTGCAGGGTAACTGTTGGAAAGGAATGTAAATTTACCTGTGTTGATGGACCGGTTTTTGATGGTCATCTTGTTGACTATGATGAGCTTTTGGCTCGCCAAAGGAATTATCTTGAAGAAGAAAAAAGAGCTGTTGAGAACTGGTTAATGAAAAAAGCAGAGGAAGGAGTTCACCATGTCTAATAATCGATTAACCGGACGTCCCAAAATGCCCCAACGTTCTGTTCAGGAGAGAATACGTGATTTCAATGAAGTCCCACTTGGTTTAGAGAAATGGGCTGCTATTGAAGAAGCCAAAAGATGTTTACAATGTAAGAAACCAAGTTGCATAAAGGGTTGTCCTGTTGAAATCGATATTCCTGGGTTTATTGGTCTTTTAGCTCAAGGGAAAATTGATGAAGCTATTCTGAAAATCAAGGAGAAAAATAGTCTTCCAGCTATTTGCGGGAGAGTTTGCCCACAAGAAGAACAGTGTGAAAGTTTATGTATTCTTGGGAAAAAAGGGCAACCGATAGCGGTTGGTTATCTTGAGCGATTTTTAGCAGATTATGAAAGGGAAAAAGGTATTGAGGAACCAAAAGTACCAATTCAAAACGGGAGAAAGATTGCAATTATTGGATCTGGTCCAGCCGGTCTCACTTGTGCTGGTGATTGCGCTAAAATGGGGTATAATGTAACAATATTTGAAGCGCTCCACGCAGCTGGGGGAGTTTTAATTTATGGTATTCCTGAATTTCGTCTTCCTAAAGCAATAGTCGCTCAGGAAATTGACTATGTCAAATCTTTAGGTGTTGAACTTGAATTAAGTGTTGTTATCGGGAAAACATTAACATTTGAAGATTTACGTCAAGAAGGTTTTGAAGCCTTTTTTATTGGAACTGGAGCGGGATTACCCCATTTTATGAATCTACCCGGTGAGAATTTAAATGGAATTTATTCGGCCAATGAATTTTTAACCCGCTCGAATCTCATGAAAGCCTATCGATTCCCTGATCATGATACTCCTACCAAAGTTGGTCGACGGGTAGCAGTTATAGGTGGTGGAAACGTAGCCATGGATTCGGCACGAACTGCTCTTCGATTGGGTGCCGAAGAAGTGTGTTTAGTATATCGAAGGACAAAAAAAGAAATGCCAGCTCGAATTGAGGAAATTGAGCGGGCTGAAGAAGAAGGTATTAACTGTATCATCTTAACCAATCCAGTTCGGTTTATTGGAAATGAAAATAAATGGGTTACCGGCATAGAATGTATTCAAATGGAATTAGGGGAACCAGATGAAAGCGGTCGGCGTCGACCGATT
>JAAYUP010000088.1 GCA_012517635.1 Candidatus Atribacter alterifermentans | reverse complement strand
TGGAGGGTTTGAGTTTTTAGTTGGTGTTCCTGGAACAGTGGGGGGAGCAGTACGGATGAATGCCGGTTGTTTTGGGCAGGAAATCAGTCGTTTAATCCAAGAGATACTTGTAATGGATAAGGATGGTCATATCGAGTGGTTGAAAAGAGAAAATATTGATTTTTTTTATCGAGGTTCATCTTTAAAAAAAGATAAGGTAATAATTTTGAAAGTGATTTTTAGTCTATTTTCTGAAAAGCCCGAAAGCATTCGAAATGCTATTCGCCGATACAGCCTCCTCCGCAAACAATTTCAGCCAGTAGGTTGGCCGTCAGCTGGTTGTGTCTTTAAAAACCCACCCGGTGACTATGCTGCTCGAATTATCGAACAAATGGGATTTAAAGGATTAAGAACTGGTTTTGCTCAAATTTCTGAAAAGCATTCCAATTTCATTGTTAATCGAGGATCAGCAACAGCCCACGATGTCATGTTATTGATGGATTGGATTCGAAAAGAAGTTCGGCGAGAAAGAAATATTTTTTTGGAAAATGAAATCGAGGTATGGCAATGAGATATTACAAATCACAATTTTTTTTGAAGCTCTTTTTTTTTATCTCATTCTTGGGGTTATTGCATGGTTGATTTTTAGCCTTTTCATGAGGGGAAATCTCTTTGCAGTCAATCAGATTGAGGTGATCGGGAATCAGAGTCTATCCGGAAAATATATTCAGAGCGCCTCGGGTATTGAAATCGGACAGAGTATTTTTGGTTTAAGAAGTTGGGAAATCGAAAATCGGATTCGGAAAATAAACGATGTAAAAAGTGTAAAAGTACAAAAAGTTTTTCCTCATCTCATTCGAATTGAAATTGTCGAAAGAACTCCCTTAGCCAAGGTAGTGATTGGAGACACCTGGTTTTATATAGATGATCAGGGGGTGAGAGTGAATGCTCCATCGGATAATCCCGAGCAATTGATATCTCTTTTCGTGCCATCCCTCGAAAATAACTCAATTCTTTTAACTTTAGAGGTCATACGTGCTTGGTTAAGCGATTTTGATACACCTTTAAAACGAGTGAAAATGGTTCATGATCATCTGTTTATTTTACAACTTCAAAATGATATATTTATCAAGTGTGAGAGTGTTCAAAACTTGAAAGAAAAAATCTCGATCTTAAAGCCTTTATTAAGAGAAGTCCAGATAAAAGCTCTCAAGGTAGTCGGTTTTGATCTTCGTATGAAAAAAGACATTGTTCTTATCCAAGATGAGGAGGAAGTTTTTTGAAATTATTTCAGTATATTGAGACATCAAATCCAACAATTGCAGCGGTTGATGTTGGAACCAGTAAAGTGTGTACATTAATCGGGAAAGTTCGATCGAACGGAATCGAAATATTAGGTATTGGATTGAGTGCCTCGTCTGGGATAAAAAAAGGAAAAGTTGTTGACGTTGAAAAGGCTTCTCATTCGATAAAAGAATCTCTTCTTAATTCTATGAGTGTAGCAAAAGAAGAACCAAATTTTTTATACACTGGGATTGCTGGAGATTATGTCACCTCAAAGAATGTCGAAAACGAAATCCTTCTTGGAAAGGTCAGCCGAGAGGTCTATGAGAAAGATATTGAAAAAGTCATTGAGGGAACTCGAGCTCAAATAGCCACTGATGGTCAGGCAGTCATTCATGTCATCCCTCAAGAGTTTTCATTGGATAATCAACGAGGAATTGCTCATCCGCGCAAACTGGTAGGAACTCGTTTAAAAGTGAATGCTCATGTTGTCACTGCCGAGGAAAATCATCTCCACAATTTAGTTGAATGTTTTCAAAGCGTAGGATATGAAGTGTATCGAACGGTTTTTCAACCCTATGCCTCAGCATTAGCAGTCTTAACTACTGGTGAACAGGAAGCAGGAACAGTTTTAGCTGATATCGGGGGAGGGACTACCGATATTGCGGTATTTTATAATGATTCAATCTATTTTTCCAATATTTTACCAGTGGGAGGAGAACTCATAACTTCTGATTTAGCGATTGGTCTCCGAACATCTCGTGACGAGGCTGAAAGAATAAAGCTCCAGTACGGGAGTGTTTATAGTAAATATGTCCCTGATGATGAAATGATCGAAGTTAAAGATATTAGCATGAAGTCGCTTCGAACGATAAAGAGAAAATTTGCTTGTGAAATTATTGAAGCACGAGTGAAAGAAATGATTTTGATGATGAAAAGGGAAATTCGAGCTTCTGGAATGGCGTCGGTGTTACGGGGAGGGGTTGTTCTCACTGGTGGATCATCGCTTTTGGGTGGACTGAATGAATTTGCCTCATCGCTCTTGAATATGCCAGTTCGAGTTGGTTTCCCGGAAAGCAAGAACTACATAGGGCAAGTCCAAGTGATATCCAGTCCAATTTTTTCAACATCTTGTGGGTTATTACAGCTGGCTCTTTCGGAAGGCCAGGAAAGAAAGTCAGATCGTCGTTTTAACGATGGATCTTTTGGGAAAATTCATGGAATGGTAAATAAATTGAAAGATTTTTTTATGATGGGATAATTACTGGGGGTTACCGAGATGTCTAAGGCGAAAGGAAATGCCGGAGAAAATAACAACGTTGTAATCAAGGTTTTCGGTATTGGAGGCGGTGGAGGAAATGCTGTCAATCGAATGGTCAGATCAGGATTAATGGGCGTGTCATTCGTAGCACTCAATACCGATGTCCAAGTGTTATCGCGTTCTCTGGCTGGTGTGAAGCTCCAAATCGGTTCCAAATTGACTCGTGGTCTTGGGGCGGGAGCCAACCCAGAAATTGGCCGGAGAGCTGCTGAAGAGGATCGAAATAAAATTTATGAAGTATTGGAAAATACTGATATGGTTTTTGTGACAGCTGGAATGGGTGGCGGTACCGGTACCGGTGGAGCACCAGTTGTAGCCAATATTGCTCGCGAATTAGGAATTTTAACTATTGCCGTTGTCACCAAACCTTTTTCTTTTGAAGGACGGAAGCGAAATCGTCAAGCCTTAGAAGGAATTGAACAGCTTAGAAAAGTTGTAGATGCTCTTATTGTTATTCCTAATGATCGCCTCCTGCAAGTGACCGAGAAAACCACATCAATTGTTGAAGCTTTTCAGATGGTCGATGATATTCTCCTCCAAGGAGTACAGAGTATTTCTGATTTAATTAATGTACCAGGAGTTATTAATTTAGATTTTGCTGATATCAGGACGATAATGGCCAATGCCGGTACCTCGTTAATGGGCATAGGGAGAGCGAGCGGTGAAAATAAAGCGATTGAAGCCGCAAAAATAGCAATTTCCAGCCCACTCTTAGAAACTTCATTTAAAGGTGCGAAAGGCATACTCTTTAATGTAACCGGTGGTCCAAATCTGGGAATTTTAGAAATCCATAAAGCAGCGGAGATTATATGTAGCGCTGCTTCGGAAGAAACCATTATTATTTTTGGTGCTGTTATTGACAAAAATATAAAAGATGAATTAAAAATAACCGTTATTGCTACTGGATTTGATCACGGTGGAGAAAAGGAAAACGAGGAGACCCAAGAACTCTTCCAAAAGGAGGTAACTGACTCTTTTACCTTCGAAGACCTTGATGTGCCTGCCTTCATGAGAAAAAAAATGAAATGATTTTGAATAGAACCCATTTGAAAAATATGGAACGGGGCCTATCCCTCAGCAAAAAGATGGGGAAATATCTTTTTGTTGGTTGTTTTCCTGGTCCTTATAAAATGGGAATGGCGAATCTTGGTTATCAATCGGTTTTAAAAACAGTCTACGATTGTCCTCAGTGGAGAGTGGACAGGTTCTTTACCGATACCGGGATGCGAACGTTCGAGAAAACGATACCGTTAATTGAAGCTGATATTGTTGGGTTTACCCTTGGTTTTGAAATTGATATTTTTTCTTTTATTCAATTCCTTCGGGATTCGGGGCTCAAGGTTTATGCCAGTGAGCGCCTAGAAAATCAACCAATGATTTTAGTGGGGGGTCCGCTTGCTTCCTTGAATCCGGAGATTATCGCCCCGTTTGCTGATATCATTTTTGTTGGAGAAAGCGAAGAAAGTCTTCCCAATTTGCTTACTGCTTGGGAAGAGGCCCAAGTTCTCGGTTTAAGCCGTCGAGAAACCCTTTTGTATTTGAGCCGTTTCCCCGGTGTCTACGTTCCCCAGTTTTATCTCCCCATAGTGAAGGGTTCGATTTTTGAAGGTTTTGAAAAGGTTGGTTGTGTTCCCAAAAGCATTCAAAAACAATGGGTCGATATTCGCCGATTTGAAGTCTTTTCACATATTTATACTTCTCAAACGTGTTTTAAAGATTTGGGATTAATGGAGATCAACCGTGGATGCGGTTATCAATGCCGCTTTTGTGCTGGTGGATTTATCTATCATCCACTGCGTCAACGACCGATTGAAATGGTGGTGAAGATGATTGATCACTTGAAAGAAAGGACTTCTCATTTGGGGGTCATTGGATCAGATGTCCTTTCCCATCCTCAATGGAAGGATATAATCCGATATATCATAAAAAATGCTCTCACAGTAAACTTCTCGTCTCTCTCGGCAGTGACACTTTCTCATCATTTGGATTATCTTCCTTATTTGGTAAAATGTGGGATAAAAACACTTACCTTAGCACCGGAGAGCGGAGACGCCGAGACCCGTAAATATTTTGGGAAGGACTTAGCTGACCAGGAATGGATTGAAATCATCCAAAATATTTTCCAATTCGGTATACCAAAGGTGAAGCTTTATTTTATGATCGGGAAGACCTTTCATGATGCCGAAAAAGATTTGGATTTTATCAATAAATTATCTCGTAAAATTGATTCAAATCATCGATTGACTATTTCATATAGTTTTTTAGTTCCCAAACCTCATACCTTTTTAGAGAATATGAAGTCACTTTCTTTCTTGGATTTGAAGAAAGAGAAAGAACGTTTTGAGAACGGCTTGAGGAAAATGAAAATTCATTTTTCTGGTGAAAGTTTGCGAGTTGCTTGGGTAGAGCTTCTCTTAGCCCGGGCTGATCGTTTAGTCGCTCAGGAGATACCGAAAATGATGGAATCACAAGAAGGTTTGGTTTTTCATCAGTGGAAAGCGGTCTTAAAAAAGATGGGACGGGATTTTGATGAGTGGCCAAGACAACCCTGGGAGAGCAACATATATCCCTGGTCCATCATTAACAACTCGGAGAGGGATTTGTGACGGGAATGAAAGGGAACTGGATCAAAAATGCTGGATAGATTGATTCAAAAACGGTTAGAAATTGTACAGGAAAATATAGAACGTTCCTGCCAAAAATCAGGAAGAAAAAGGACTGAAATCAAAGTTATTGCTGTAACCAAAGGAATTCGCGTTGAACTGATGAAGGAAGCTTTATCCTGTGGGTTGAAACGTTTTGGTGAAAACCGAGTTCAAGAAACCGAGTCAAAGAGAATTGCTTTACAAACTGAACCGATTGAATGGCATTTTATTGGGCAGCTCCAAAGGAACAAAATTCCAAAAGTGGTAGAATATTTCAAGTATATACATTCTTTAGACCGGATTAGCCAGTTCCAAACTATAGAAAAACGTTTGGAACCACAAAAGGAGAAAGTTTTGCCAGTTTTTCTGCAGGTCAATTTAACCGGAAAAGAAACCCAAGCTGGACTTGAGAAACAAGAGGTCCTTCCCTTTTTGGAATCTTTGTATTGCTATCGACAAGTTCGGGTGATTGGATTAATGACTATCGGTCCCCAAGGGAGTGAGAAGGCAATTCGACGAATTTTTCACGAACTCTATCAAATCAAGGAAAAAATAGAAGAGCAGAAGTATAGTTGGGTTTCCCCAATTTTAGCTTTATCGATGGGTATGAGTGATGATTATCCAATTGCGATTGAAGAAGGAGCAACCTATCTTCGATTAGGACGGTGTCTTTTTGGAGAAAGGAGCAATTAAATGAAACAATCCATTTTGGTGATAGGCTGTGGTAACATGGGGAATGCCCTGTTACGAGGATTTTGTCTTGACAAATGGCAAACGAAATACGATATTTGCCTTTATGATATAGTATTGTCCAAAGCGGTATCGATAGCCAATGAACTGGGTTTATCTTATGTTTCTGATTTGAACGAGGTTCAATCGGAACCATACCTCATTTTTTTAGTAGTGAAACCCAATCAAGTCAAATCAGTTTGTCAAAATATTATTCATTTTAAAAACTCAATCATTATTTCCCTGGTAGCTGGTGTTGATCAAGCGCAATTGCAAGAATACCTGGGTCAAAGTCAAGCTATCGTCAGAATGATGCCGAATTTGGCAGTTGAAGTTGGAGAAGGTGTTGTTGCTCTTCATTTTAATTCTTTAGTGAGCGAAGAGAATCGTGAGGACCTTTTATTTCTTTTTTCTTCTCTGGGTTGGGTTTTTGAAGCTGAGGAGAGAGAGTTTGATCAGATTACCGCCTTAAGTGGAAGTGGTCCGGGAATAATGGCGGTTTTTTTGGAAGCAATGATGGATGCTGGAGTGAGCATTGGTTTGCCGTGGGAAAAAAGTTTAAAGATGGTTATTCAAACCATGTTGGGGACGGCTAGTTGGTTGAAGAGAAAAAACTGCCATCCTGGTTTGTTGAAAAATATGGTTTGTTCTCCAGGAGGAACGACCATTGCTGGAATAAAACGATTGGAATTATCGGGTTTTAGAGGTATTGTTATGGACGGAATTGAAGCTGCCAGTCAGCGAGCAAAAAATAATAGAGCCGAGGAGTGACGTGAATGGACTTAAAACCGGAAAACATTTTAGAGATTGAATTCAGTCGCTCTTTCCGCGGGTACAATGAAGATGAGGTAAATGAATTTATTGAGGAAATTGCCTCAGCAGTTGAAGCAATGCAAAAAGAGCAGGAAAAACTCCACCAAGAAAATGAAGAATATAGGCGGAAAGTGAACGAATTAAACCAATACGTGAAGCGCTTAGAGGAAAATTTAGAAGAATGGAAAAAACAATTAGAAATTGAAAAAGAATTGACTCGTCGAGAATCACAAATGCATTTAAAGGAAGCTCAGATACGGGGGAATCGCATCGTCGATGAAGCATTGAAAAAAAAGAAAGAAATCGAGACGAGTTATACTGAGCTCAAAGAAAAATATCGGGTCTTTCAAATTCGGTTTAAATCCCTTCTTCAGACCTTTATGGATAGTATTGATTGGAAAGAGCAGCCACCGGAAATTACCATTCCTGCATCGGACAAGATCAACCCATCCGAAATTCATCCTCCTGAGGATATCACCTTATTTTCTTTTCAGGATTTGGAAGAAGACCAAAAGTAATGAAGTTGCAGAGAGGAAGCCGCCAAGCGAGTTATTTTCTTATTTTTCTGATCAGTTTTCTGGTTTTTTTGCTGTTGGATCAAGTAACCAAATGGTGGGCGATGACTCATTTGGCGAACCAAACTATCCAAATCATTCCCGGTTTTTTTGACCTCACACTTCGAAAAAATGTGGGGAGTGCTTTTGGAATTCGCCTTTTAAATCCGCCCGCTCATTTCATGATTACCATAGCTATAACTGTGGTTTTTCTCTATTTTATATTGCAATTTCTTGTCAATTGGAAGTGGTGGTTTTTTTTGGGAGCTGGTTTATTTTTGTCGGGAGCCTGGGGGAACGTTATTGATCGTTTGCGGTTGGGGTTTGTGATCGACTTTTTTGAACCCTCAATATGGGCAACTTTTAATGTTGCCGATATAACGATCATCGTTGGTTTAGTATTCATTTTTATTCAAATATGGATTCAGGGTTCAGCTCTTGAAGAAACAAAAAATCAAGGTGTATGATAGTGAATTCTGCCGGATTGATATCTGGCTTCACAGGAATTTTCCGGATTTTTCCCGTTCAGCCTTTACAAGGCTCATCAAGCAAGGTTTTATCCAAAAGAATCAAGTAGTTGTATTGAAACCAAGCACTGAAATCCGACCTGGTGATATTCTTGAAATCAATTGGCCAACTGATGCCATTCAAGCGTTAGAACCTCAAAATCTCCCTTTGGATATCATTTATCAAGATGATCATATTTTGGTTGTGAATAAAAGAGCTGGGATGATCGTCCATCCGGTTCGCCCCTTCCAAAAAAATACCCTCATCAATAGCTTACTTTTTCATGATATTCAACTTTCTCATTATGGTTTTCCACTTCGTCCCGGGATTGTTCATCGTTTAGATCGGGATACCTCAGGCGTTTTGGTCATTGCAAAAACTGATCGTGCCTACCTCGAGCTGATTCAAAAGTTTAAAAATCGAATGATTGAGAAATATTATTTGGCTCTCGTCGAAGGGCAGTGGCAGGGGATAAAGAAAATCGATTTTGCCATTGAGAGAAATCCCCGAGAACCGTGTCTTATGAAGATTTCGACCAACAGTGGCAAACCAGCCCAAACTGAAGTAAAACCACTATGGATTGGAAACGATTATTCTCTCCTGTTCGTCAAACCTCGGACAGGGCGGACTCATCAGATTCGGGTTCATTTAAGTTCTCAAGGTTATCCAATTGTGGGAGATAAGGATTACGGTAGTCAGCATTCCGAAGCGATTATAAAAAGACAAGCTCTGCACGCCTTTCTTCTCTCTTTTTCCCATCCAATTACCAGGAAGAAAATGGTATTTGCTGCAGCCTTACCGAGCGATTTTCAAGAAGCCTTAAATCGAGTTTTATATTCGACGAATCTGATGAGGAAGGACAGGAGTCACAATTAAATTTTTTTCGTTACGAAAAGTCATTTTTCCCAAACGAGCATGGGGAAGAGTTTTTACATTCTTGATAGAGGTATACACGACCGTAACCGAGGTTTCATTTCGAAGGGAGGAGTAGTAACCGGCAACTTGTGCAGCTAGAAAAAGGTCTTCGGATACGGTAACGGATTGATTGGATATCCTGAGCAAAACATGAGAACCTGGATAATCTCGTACATGAAGCCAATAATCATCTCGGGATGAAAAACGAGTCACTAATAAATGATTGGCTTTTTCATTTTTTCCAACCAAAATTATATTATTCGATGGAGTAAGGAATTTGAGAATACCCGGCTCAAAAAAGCCTGATTGATTTGGACTCTTTTGGTCTTTTTCTTGGTAGAGAAGAACTTCGTCAAGGTTGTCACGTTCTTTTTCGAGGGTTTTTTTTCGGAATTCCAGTTCTTCTTTTTTCTTTTGGAGAATGGAGTTACGGGCTTTTGATTTCCGATATTTGCGAAAGTAAAGCTGCATGTTTTGATTAATGGAAAGAAGAGGGTCAATTTCAATAAAAATTTTTTCTGAATTACCGGTGAGAAGGTTGTTGACGAAGATTCCCTTGGGTTGCTTTTCAAGAATATTTAATTGAGGGTAAAGTTTTAAAAGGTTACCACGGGTTAGTAACGCATTCAGCTGTTCCTCATCCACCATAGATTGATCCACTCGGCATAATTCTTCTTCGATAAACAAAAGTTCTTTTTCGATAAAATTCTTTTTTTTCTTTTTTTGACTGAGAAAGGCTCGTTGGCTCCAGGAGGTTTGAACGAAATATTTCACAGCTTCATTGAGATTGGGAAAATTGAGGGAGGGACCTTGAGGAGAATTCTTCATCGAGGACCAAAATATTCCCAGAGGGAGATGATTTTGAGGAGAGAGAGAGACTGAAAAAACCGTTTTTTGATCGAAAAGTGGTTGAAAAATATCTTGAAGACAGGCGCTTAAAGAGGATTGAAACATGCCGGTATTGATCCCACGATTGATTAAACACTCAGCTATTTTCGCTGCCAAGAAGGGTCCAATTCCGTCAATATTCTTTAAAAGCCATTTTGGTAAATCATCATTGAGTTTTAGAGTGGAGAGTTCAACCTTTTGTTGTATCAAGAGGAGTGGGTCGATGGCATTCATTTTTTGTGGGGGAAGTTGGTAGGGTTTTCCAACGGTAATAGTACGGTAGCGGTTTTGTTCGGCACTAACCGTTTTTTGACAACCGAGAATAGAAGGAGGGTCATCAGCAGTTGTCAGAATACAATTGGCGTTTCTTCCGGTTAATTCACAATAAAGATAAAAGTGGTTTTTCTCTTCCCAAATTTTTTGGTTCTGAAAGGCAAAGCGGATTACCCGATCCCATCCCATTTGTTCCAATTGAATGATTTGAGCTCCAACTAAATATTTATTGAGAATTTGTGTCCAGGCTGATTCTTTTCCCTTTTTCATCAGGGGCTTAAGTTGTGAGTAATAAAAAAAGCAAATTTCAGGATGGCTGGATAGCACGAAAAAACCCGATTGGTTGTGAGAGCGAATCTCAAAGCAGGTTTCTCGATTTTCGGAAAGAGTAATTTTTTGTACCCGTGCTCCTTGTATAAAGGGGGAAACAGTTTTTATTTGAAAATGTAAGGGTATTCCTTCCAGTATTCTCATCGATTTAAAATCCTTATTTTGTTGACACTTTCGATAATATTAAATAATATTATTCCAGTTGTTCGATTGCAAGCTTGGTTTTCATCCTGGTGAATACTTTTCAGATAAAGTTTGAAATACAACAACTTTTCTTTTGAGACAATTCGAGATTGAGAGGGATTTGATGTTTTACCATCACGTTTCGAATCCCTTTTTTTACCCTCTTGAATAAAGGTGGAAACAGCTCCATTCAAGAAGAACCAAAGGGATTTGATAAAGCAAACCTTTCAAGAAATTTTTCTTGAGAGGTGGCAATTGGTTATTCTCCAGAGTAAAAAGACGATATTCTCATATCACTGGTTGGTTTGGATGTT
>JAAYUP010000087.1 GCA_012517635.1 Candidatus Atribacter alterifermentans | reverse complement strand
CGCAATGACAGAGCAGGAAGAATTTCAAATCCCCCTAACCCCCTTTTTGAAAGGGGGAATTTGATCGGCATATTAATATTTTCATCCTCAACTGGTGCCACTAAAGTGGCATGGGGGTCTATCCTGTAAACACCATTTCAACCAATTTCCCGTATATTGGCTTCTCCCTTTAAATAAAGGGAGATAGAGAGGGATTCGATTTTTTTATCTCATTCTTTCAAATCCCCCTCACCTCCTTTGCAAAGGTGTTTTTTCTCATCTTTTTCGCCCCTTCCCCTCGGCGTCTTTCGCCAATATTCCCTCACCCCTTTGTGCTATGATATTGGTACAATTGATAAAAAGACCATCACTTTTGAATCAACGGAGATTCAAGATGATTAAAAAAGTGTTACCTATGTCCTTAGACTAAAGTGTTACCCATGTCCCCGTTCGTACAGTACAGGAGAGTGTCAGGGTGAGGGGCGAACATTTTCATCCTCATTTGGTGCAATAAAAATGGCATGAGAGCCTACTCTAAAAAAGGCCAAACATAATTATTCTTTTTGAAAATCAAATTGTCGTTAGGCAATTGGGTAAAATTTGGTTGACAAAAAAGGAGGGAATTCTAAATTGACTAAACCGAGAATTGTGGAAACAAACCAGGGAATTCAAGGAGAATTTAATGTAACTGTCTATGACCAAATGATGAAGCGATTGCGAGATAGAGGTTGGATGGAAACATCTCAGATCATCAAATCTGGAATCGATAAAGGCTTAGTCTTAGAAGTTGGTCCAGGACCAGGGTATTTAGGTTTAGAATGGCTCAAAAAGACCTCAAATACCAAACTGATAGCTCTCGATGTAAGCCCTGATATGATTCAGCTCGCGGAAAAAAATGCTGAAGAGTACGGGCTGAATCAAAGAGTATCTTACGTATTGGGAAACGCTTTGAGTATGCCCTTTGAAGACGAAAAGTTTGATGCTGTTTTTAGTAGTGGATCGCTCCATGAATGGGAAGAGCCCCAAAAAGTGTTCAATGAAATCAACCGAGTACTCAAACTGGGCGGCCTCTATTTTATAGGTGATTTAAGAAGAGATATGAATCTGCTATTGAGATGGTTTCTGATCCAGATGACTAAACCAAAAGTAATAATTCCAGGGTTAATCTCCTCAATCCAGGCATCTTATACCCTTAAAGAAATTATAGATATTCTTCAAGAATCTCAACTCCAACCAACTTTAGTCAAAAAGGACCCTATTGGATTATCGGTTATTGGTCGAAAAGCAAAATAAAGATTAAGTTTGATAACACCATATTCAATTGAGCTTTCCCTAAAAAGAGGTGTTGTTTAAATGTCATGGGTTGTCTTTTGTTTAGTCATAATTTTTTTTGTCTGGATAATCAATGGCAAGTTCATTTCCCAAGGATTGAAGAAAAAGATATGGAGCGAATTTTTTATTCACATTGGTTTTGGGCTTATTTTTACCTTATTGATGAGTGAAATTATGCTTAGTACTTTCCAAATATGG
>JAAYUP010000086.1 GCA_012517635.1 Candidatus Atribacter alterifermentans | reverse complement strand
CCACCGGCCAAGCCAAGGGTGCGAATTTTTTCTCACAAGGCCATGTTTTTGATTTGACTTCGGTTGAAGGAACAGAGAAAATTTCCGTTTGTGCGTAGGCCAGTAGCTCAACTGGCAGAGCACCGGTCTCCAAAACCGGGGGCTGCAGGTTCAAATCCTGCCGGGCCTGCCATTTTTTTTCTTTGTGGTTTGATGATATCGAATTATTGACACTCAAAAAGAAAAAAGATAAAATGTTGCAGCATTTGAATGCATTTTTTTGTAAAGAGAATGGTATGAGGTCATTACCATTTTCTTTTTTATTGTTACGGTTAGAAATCATCAAAAGCATCCCAAAAACTCTAAAGGGAAAGGGAAGAGTGTACTGTGAATTTTTTCGTTAAGCTATTCAATAGGTTAAAAAATTATTTTAAAGATGCCTGGAGTGAATTAAAAAAGGTTACCTGGCCTAGCCGAAAAGAATTAATGTCCAGTACTCTAACGGTTTTAGTGGTTGTGGTCATTTTTGCAGTTTTTTTAGGAGTAATAGATTTAATCTTGACAGCTTTAATTGGTTTATATATTAAGTAATTACCGGAGGTCATCATCTCGCCATTATGGATAAATTATGGTATGTTGTTCACACCTTAGCTGGAAGCGAACACAAGGTCAAAGCGAATTTGGAAAGAAGGATTGCTTCTATGGGGATGCAGGATCAGATTTTCCGTGTGATTGTTCCAATGGAGGAGACCATAGAGGTAAAGAGGGGAAAAAAGAGATTTACGAAGAAGAAAGTATTCCCAGGTTATGTAATGGTAGAAATGATGATGAATGACCGTTCTTGGTATGTTGTGCGAAATACCCCTGGAGTAACGGGTTTTGTTGGTTCGGGGCTTCGACCAGAACCTCTCAGTGAAGGAGAAGTAAAAGTTATACTTCGACAAACCAGAGCCGAAAAAGGGAAACCACGTCTTGATATAGAAAAAGGAGAGACGGTAAAAGTTATTGCCGGACCTTTTTTAAACTATACCGGTGTTGTAGAAATTGTCGATCATGAAAAAGGGAAGATAACCGTTCTCTTATCGATATTTGGTCGTGAGACCCCTGTCGAGCTTGAATTTTCTGATATTGAAAAATTGTAAAGAGGTGGAATTGGCATGGCAAAAAAAGTGGTAGCTGTTGTTAAGCTCCAAATTCCTGGAGGTATGGCCACTCCTGCTCCTCCGGTTGGTCCGGCGCTTGGACAGCATGGTGTGAATATTATGGAGTTTTGCAAGACCTTTAATGCTCGAACTGAAAAAGATCGAGGGATTTTAACTCCTGTAGAAATAACCGTTTATGGTGACCGTTCATTTACTTTCGTAACGAAAACACCACCAGCTTCTTTCTTGATTCTTCAAGCTTTGGGTATTGAGAAGGGTTCTGGAGAACCAAATAAAGTCAAGGTTGGGAAATTGACTCGTTCTAAGATTCGAGAAATAGCACAAAAGAAAATGCCTGATTTAAATGCGAATTCAATAGAAGCAGCAATGAACATTATTGAAGGAACTGCAAGAAGCTTAGGTGTTGAAATAGTAGAGGGTTAGGGAAAGTGAGGTGAGAATGATGCCAACTAAAAGTCGTCGTTTTATAGAATTAAAGAATAAATTAGAACCAGGCAAGGTTTATAATGTTGATGAAGCATTTCAAATGATCAAAGAATTAGCCACTGCGAAATTTGATGAAACCATTGAAGTTGCGGTTAAGCTGGGAATTGACCCCAAGCAATCAGACCAGCAAATTCGTGGTACGGTTTCTTTACCCCATGGGATAGGAAAGCAAGTCCGAGTTTTGGTTTTTGCACAGGGTGAAAAAGCCGGTGAGGCACAAGCAGCTGGTGCCGATTATGTGGGAGGAGAAGAATTGGTTGAGAAAATTCAGTCAGGTTGGTTTGAATTTGAATCGGCCATTGCCACTCCAGACATGATGAGAGTTGTAGGTCGTTTAGGGAAAGTTTTGGGGCCAAAAGGTTTAATGCCCAATGCCAAGGTAGGCACGGTAACCTTCGATATTGCCCAAGCGGTTAAAGAAATAAAAGCCGGTCGGTTGGAAATACGAAATGACCGGTATGGAAATATTCACCTTCCTATTGGAAAGGCTTCTTTTGAGGTCAACCAGTTACAGGATAATTTCTTTGCATTATTAGAAACCATCGTTCGAATGAAACCTGCAGCAGCGAAAGGTCGTTATGTGAGAAATATTGCAATTGCTTCGACCATGAGTCCAGGACTCAAGTTAGATGTGAATTCCACTTTGGCTATGATGGAGAAAAGAATCGCTTAAAATAAAAAGCCGAAATTGAATATAATTTTGCCCATGAACCGGGGGCGTTCGCTTAAAAAACCTGGGGAGGCTTTCATGATATGAAGCTCCCGGTCTATTTGGGAGCTTTTTTATTTCAGAGGAAAGGAGGTCATTTTTTTGGATAAGAAAAAAAAGAACCAGATAATTGAAGACGTATATCAAAAACTCCAAAAAAGTCAAGCAGTTTATGCTTTTAATTATCGTGGAATGAATGTTATGAATGTTGAAGCCATCCGAAAAGCACTCCGAGAAAACCAAGGAGAAATGAAAGTTGTTAAAAATACTCTTGCTCATATTGCTTTTCAAAAAGCGAACATTCCTTTTGATGAGAATATATTGACTGATCAAAATGCTCTGGCTTTTTCTTATCAAGATATAGTTTTAACTGCCAAAACCTTAACAGATTTTGCAAAAAAAATTCCCCAACTCGAATTAAAGGGAGTTTGGCTCAACCGGCAACAATTCGGTCCGGATCAAATAAAAAACCTGGCAAGTTTGCCAACCCGAGATGTATTACTAGCTCAGGTAGTAGGAGGAATCGCTGCACCGCTTAGCGGATTAGTAAGTGCTCTAAGCGGAGTTATACGAAATATGGTATGGGTTCTTAAATCAATAGAAGAAAAAAAGTCAAGCAATCAATAAGGGAGGTATTTATAAATGACTAAGGAAGAAATTATTGATGTTATTGCGAATATGACAGTTCTGGAATTAGCGGAATTGGTGAAAGCATTAGAGGAAAAATTTGGAGTTTCAGCAGCTATGCCAGTTGCTGCAGCTGTAGCTCCGGCTTCCGGAGGAGCAGCTGCGCCAGCTGAAGAAGAAAAAACAGAATTTACAGTCATTCTCAAAAGTGCAGGAGCTGAAAAATTAAAAGTAATTAAAGAAGTTCGTGCCATTACCAATTTAGGTTTGAAAGAAGCAAAAGATCTGGTTGATTGAGCTCCAAAACCGGTAAAGGAAGGTATTCCAAAGAAGGAAGCTGAAGAAATCAAAGCCAAGCTGGAAGCTGCCGGTGCTGAAGTTGCATTAACTTAGGAATTGAATTTTCGTTATGAAGGGACCCAATTGAGTGGGTCCCTTTTTCTTTTTACCCAGAAATTTCATCATTAGGAAAGAGTAAGCCAATGAAGAATTCCAATAATTTAACGACGATATCACAATCTCACTCTCAAAAGAAATTTGAATCCATTATTCAAAACCCATATTTTTCTCTTCTTTTAGTTTCCCTGATTTGGGGAATAAATTTTAGTATTGTGAAACAGGGGATTATGATCATTGGTCCTCTTTCTTTTTCCTTCATTCGGTTTACCGTGAGTAGTTTGATTATGATTATTTTATTATGGCGCATTGAGGGGAACCCTTTTATCAAAATAAAAGATATATGGTATTTTATTCTTTTAGGGGCTTTGGGTTTTGGAATTTATCAGCCACTATGGAGTTATGGTCTTCGCTTAACTTTGGCTTCCCATTCAGCCATTCTGCTCTCAATATCTCCAATTGTCGTTATTCTTATCACTTTTCTTAAAAAAGAGGAATACATCGAATGGTATAATTTTTTAGGAATTGGTATTGGATTTTTAGGAGTAACCTTTCTCATCAGTCAAGGAAAGCCAAGTTCTTCTTCTCCCAATATTCTATTAGGAGATATTCTTACTCTTTTGGCAGCTATTTGTTGGGGTCTTTATTCCTACTATGGAAAGCATATGCTACGAAAATATTCACCCTTAAAAACCAGCTGTTGGAGTATCTTATTAGGGACTCTTATTATGTTGCCCATCTCATATTTTGAAATCAATGACCTCGATTTTTTTTCTGATATGACTCTATCGGTCTACTTATCGATGGGGTATGCAATTTTTTTATCAGCTATATTAGCTTATATCATCTGGATGAATGGGATAAAGAAGATTGGTGCCTCGCGTACTTCTGCCTTTCAATATGTTACCCAGATATTTGGGGTAATAGGAGCTTGGCTTTTTTTTAAAGAGCCTATTGGTTATCGGTTTTTAGTTGGAATGGTTTTAGTGAGCTTTGGAGTATGGCTTTCTCAAAGAAAACCAAGACCGATGTTCAATTCAATCGATCCTTTGGTTAAAAAATAAAGCAATTAAACCAAAGTACTCGTGAATGATTTGTGCAAAAGCCGAAAAGGCTTGAGTGGAGGGGAGAAAATCAGAAAGTATAATTGGGGTTCGGTCATAGGGAGGATGTGCACTTACTGGGATTATATCAGCATCAGGAAGGAAAGATTGAAAGTTTCTGATTGCTCGTTTTAAATGAACTTCTGAGGTCACTAAGTAAAAAGAATTCCAATGTTTATCGTTTAAGATCTGAGAGCAATACTGAGCGTTTTCCTTGGTATTTCTTGAACGAGATTCGGTAATGATATCATCTTGGGGAACTCCCCACTGTAAAAGAATATCAGCCATAATTTCAGCTTCAGAAGGTCCTGATTTGACCCACACTTGACCACCACTTACCAAAACTGGAATTTTTTCTTTCTGCCAGAGGGTATAACCCTGGTGTAATCTGAGCAGGGAAAAAGGACCAGGTAGAAAACGGTTTTGATAGGTATCCAAATAGGTTCCCCCACCAAGAACGATGATCACTTGTGGTGAGCTTGTTTGTGGATCTCGAGGTATTGTAGCATTGGGGGGGAGGAGAAGGCGAATTCCAATACCAGTAGAAAAAAAATAAATTATAACTGCCAAAGTAATCCATTTCAAAGATTCATTCCCTTTTTTTCTTGCGAATAATCCAAAAAATAAGGCAATAGAGATGAATAACCCTGGAGGTTCTAAAAAAGAAGTCAATACTTTTTGGAGAAAAAATCCCATGTCTCTTTTACCAGTTTGCTTCCTGTGTTATGCTAACTATAGCAAATTTTAAGGAGGTTTCCAATGAGTAGGTTGAGAGTTGAAATGATAATAATTTTTTGGTTGGTTTTAATTTTATCGATGCCAGCCATTGCAAAATCTTATTATCATCCCTCAATTTCTCAAACCTTTAACCTTCTCAAAAATGGTGATGTTGAAGTAACTGATATTCGATATTTTTCTTTTACTGGTTCATTTAGCTGGGCACAATTAAATTTGTTTCTGCATGGGGTTGATGATATCCAGTTTCAGGGAGTTTGGGACATGGATACCGGAAGTCCAATTCGTTATGAAGTCGAAAAGCAATCAAATTCAAAAACGATTAAATGGTATTATCAAGCGGAAAACCAAACTTTAGGATTTCGCATTCAATATCTTCTCAAAAATCCAATCCATCGTTATCAAGATGTGGCTGAATTTTATTGGAAAATAATTGAGGACGAGCATGCTTCTATAAAGAAACTCGATGTTATTCTTCAGATTCCTCAATCCAGTCCAGACCTTTTTAAACTTTTTGTCCATACTCAGGCTCAACCGGGAGAGATGAATTTTTCTTCCGATCAGCGGAGATTGGATTTTATGATTGAAGATGTACCTGCCAACACCTTTGTTGAAGCCCGTCTTTTGACCAGTCCCCAGATTTTTCCCGGAGTGAATTTAGAAGATTTTCCACGATATGAAGCTATTCTCAACGAAGAAAAAGAAGCCGCCAGTAAAGAATTACAGGGTAGCAAGCCTTCCTGGCAAGCCAATCGCTGGATAGGAATTGGTTTGTTTTTATTGTTTATTTTCATTGGCATTGTTTATATCATCCTATTTTTTGTCTTTTATTTTCGATATGGGCGTGAACCAAAAATCGATTACGAACGTCAGTACGAACAAGAACCACCTCGGGATATTCCCCCCGCCTTTTTGGCAGTCATTATGAATCAGAAAGCCTTAAATCGAAACGATATGGGAAGAGCTTTTACAGCCACGATGCTTGACTTAGCACGTCGGGGTTATATGACTGTTGAAGAAGAAAAAATGAAGATTCTTTTTATAAAAAAAGAGTATTTGGTGTTCACCTTTAAAGAAAAAATGATCAATATTAATTCTGATTCTGAATTACTCCCTTTTGAAAAAGATGTATTAAGTTTATTGCAACGAATTTCTAACGATGGTCGAACGGTATCAACTTTAGAAATTGAAAAATGGGGTAAAGCAATACCTCGAGAAAAAAGTAACTTTTTAGTGTTTATTGAAGACTGGGGGAAGTCAATAAAAAACTGGTGGGAAAGCCGTTACTTCTATACTTATGATGAAAAAGCTGAAGTTAAGAAAGAACACTATCTCATTTTTAGTGTTGCGTATTTTATTGGAGGAGTTTTTCTGGTCATTTTCGCTGCTATAAATTTGGATTTTGAAGGAAGTTTATGGCTGATAACGTTGAGTATCCTTTTTTTCCCCTTCATTATTATTTTTGCCCTTATAGCTCGTAAATCTTTGGGGCGCTGGAGTCAGCAGGGTTTAATTGAATATCGGCGATGGACAGCTTTTAAACGTTTTATTACCGACTATTCTCTTATGAAAGAAGCTCCTCCGATTTTGCTCCAAATTTGGGATCGATATTTAATCTACGCAGTAGCAATGGGAGTTGCTGAAAAATTATTAAAGAATTTAAAAATTTATATCCAGGAGACCGGTTCGGAATTATCCCATCCTGGATGGTATCAGGTTCCCTATGGTGTCGTTTTTACCGTAGCCTCGCTTGATACCCTTAATCATTTAGAATCAATTTCCAGAAATATGGCCAATATGGCTAACCTTACTCGGGCTCTTCAATCTTCTTCCTCAGTTGGAGGTGGATTTTCCAGTGGAGGTGGAGGGGGAGGAGGTGGCGGAAGTTCAAGTGCCGGTTGATCGGCATGTCTGGTTTGGATATTAAAAAGAACAAAAACCAAAATAAAAGAGAGTAGAAGGAGGTGTTAATATTGGGTTGGATCATCGGAATAATCATATTGATCGTGGTTATTTACTTAATATCACTTTATAACCGTTTAGTAGTGCTAAAAAACAAAGTTGATAATAGCTGGGCTCAAGTTGATGTTCAGTTGAAGCGGCGGTATGACCTCATTCCTAATTTGGTGGAAACGGTTAAAGGATACGCGACTCATGAAAAAGAGGTTTTTGAAAATATTGCCAAGGCTCGACAAGTCGCTATTTCTGCACAGAGTCCTGCCGAGAAAAGCCAGGCAGAAAACCAGCTGACACAAGCACTTCGTCAATTATTTGCAGTTGCTGAAGCGTATCCAGAATTGAAAGCCAATGAAAATTTCATGCATTTGCAGAATGAGTTAAGCGAAACCGAAAATAAAATCGCCTATTCTCGCCAATTTTATAATGATACCGTGTTTATGTATAATTCAACAATTGAAAAGTTCCCAACCAATATTTTTGCCGGAATGCTTCATTTTGTGAAACGTGATTTCTTCCAAGTTGAAGAAGGAGAAAAAGCCTTGCCAGAAGTAAAATTCTAAAGAATTAAAATCACAAGCACAGAATTGCAAATTGTAAATAACACAGAGATTGAAAAAATTT
>JAAYUP010000085.1 GCA_012517635.1 Candidatus Atribacter alterifermentans | reverse complement strand
TCCCACTTCTCCGTGAAGTTCGAGAAGAGTAGAAAACAGGATCGATGATAAAACAGTGATTAATGATAAAAAGGATAACTTCCTGAGAAATATTTACTTGCTTGAGGGTCTTTACTGACTCTTCTGGCGTCATCCTGAGGCTTCGCTTTTCGAAGCCGCGAGGACCTCATTTTTCGTCTTTATTGATGATGCTCAAAGGATGAGATTCTTGCGTCGCAAATTATCCTGATCAGAATGACAGACCACTGAAATCGTATTTTCATTGTAATCTGGCAAAAAAAACAGCTACAAGAACGTCTTTCCACATTTGGTTAAGGGATGGGATGGAGAGGTTTATTTAAAAAATACACAATCACCCAGAAACCGCCGTACAGCGGAATAGACAAGAGATAAGGGAAATGAATTCCGTATTCAATAGCAGCAAAATGAGAAAGCAGAGAGGCGATAACCGACATAAAACCGTTCCAGGCAAAAACCATCTGAAAAAAATCTGGATTTCTTTGGTGAGTTAATCTTGATAAAACTGGAAAAGGCATTCCCGCTATAAAAGCTAATAAAGAGAAGGGGAGCAGAACAACCAATAAACTCAATATACCGGGCAATTCTAATAACCAGCTACGAAGATAATTTATAAAGAGAAAAAAACCCAGTATTACCAAGGGATGAACAAAAATCATCCTCGTAAAAAATTGGTTAACCCGAATATTCTCTACATACCGACTCCCTAATCCAGAAAAAACCAATAAAACAGTGAGAACCAAAGCAAAAGTATAGATGGGAAATCCAATAATTATTTCTAACTGAACTATAATCGGTATCTCAATGAGCATATACCCCACGCCGGTTAGAATAGCTGCTAATTCAAGTTCCCTGGCTCCTGGAAAGCGCAGTTTTTTCTTCTTAAGGAGTAAGGCTCGTCCCGGTATGAGAATAAAGAGAAGTGAAAGACCAGTTATAACCAACAATATAAAAAGAACGAATAAAAACCCAGCACCGCCAAAGGGAAGCCAGCGTTTTCCCAAGTTATAGAGGGTATCCTTCAACTGGTCCCATTTAAAAAAATGGAAAAAGTAAGGTTTATTGTCACGAGGAGCTTCAACTTGATAAGAAGATTTTTGGAGGGTTGCAACTGGGTCCTGTAAATAGTCCATAACTATCTGGTAGTTTAATTTTCTATTTTGAAATACTTTTTCCGCCTCTCCTTCGCTAATACCCGGATAATAAATAAAGTCAAAACCATAAACCGAAGTATCAAGCCGAATTTTTTCAATGATCATCTGATCAAAAATTTGATTGGATAGAATCATAATAGAAAAATCTAAATTTTTTATAATAATCATCCGATTTTGAAGTTCTTTTGTACCCCCCCAAACCTGAGAAACTAAATCCATCAACTTCAATAAAACCACAGGAGGAGTTTGTGGAAAAAAAGATATAACTAACTTCCCATCATCATTTAAACGGTTCACAGCCGAACGAATTCCTTCGACTGTAAAAAGATAATTTTCTTTCATTGAAAACGAGCCAGGAAAAATTTCGGCATTTCCGATAGGAAGCTTGAGAAAAATGAGATCACAGCGCGATGTCATTTGGCTGAAATATTTTCTCGGAAAAGCAACCTCAATTTCATAAGGAATTGAAGGGTGAATACTTTTAAGAAAATCCCGATAAAGTGGTGATGAAGTTATAACTCTTCCGGAAACACCGGAATAATACATGGCATACATTTCATATCCCCAATCACATTCAACACAGAGTACCTCATCAGGGTTAAAAACTCGCAATGGAAGAGTAAAGAGGGTGTGATGAATAAATTCCTCGCTTGGTTGATAAGGAAAAATGATCTGATGGGTATGATCGGTTATGAGTGAGTAAGAGGAAGGGGGAACATCACGGTACCGCATGCTTAATCCAGTTGCGGCTCTTGAGTAGGGGGTGAAAAAAACTTCTAAGCATTGAGAGGGATTTCGATAGGTTGATAAAAGTTGGTTATCCGGGATCAGTCTTAATTGACGAGTGGGGCTGTAGTCAGAAATTTTAATAGTTAGTGGTGAAAAAAATAGAATACTGATTAGAAAGATAAATACAAAAAAGTGTTTTTTTTGTTTCCAAAGATTCAAACAACCAATACCCATGATACCAATTAAACTTTGAATCTCACTCAAAAACAGAAGTAAAACGACACCAATTATAACTCCAACTGCAGATCCAAGAAGATTTATGGAATAAAAACGAGGGAAATGACCAGGATATTTATCAAAAAGGTGGATCTGATAAAGGCCATGGAAAAAAAACGGGATTGAGGTGATAATAATAAGTAAAATAAAATTGATTTTATAAAAGAGATATGTCCAGAATTCATAAACATCTATAGGCAAAAAAACTAATCCAACCAACCCAGCTGCCATTCCAAAGATAAAAAAGAGAGGAATCAAAGGTTTCATTGAAAGAGGAAAAAAGCGAAAAAGAGCACCGGAAGCGCCATAACCCAATAAAGCTAACGATATAATAAGTGAAACGAAGTGAAAGCCAGCTAAAAAGGCAAACCAACGAAAGAGAACCATTTCAAATGCCAAAGTGCATAATGAAATTAAAAAAAGATGTAAAGATTCGGTGGCTTCCCCTCTCATTTTCACTCATTCCTCAGCTGTTTTTCTAATTGTATCACAGCGAGAAAGAGGATTATTGTTGATGGGGGATATAAACAGGCAATCCTTTCTTTAAGAAAAAGTATTTATAATTAATCCTTATGACACTTAGTGACACCAGCCGAGGATGAAAATAGTCCCCATCACCCTAACCCTCTCCCACGAAGTGGCGAGGGAAAATGAGGATGAGGGTGGTTTTTAAACTGTTCACGGTTCACACATCACGGTTCACTGTATTTTCAAAATAGACAATAAATAACGGTGAATTTTAAAATCGTTCCTCGTTTCTTATTATTTTTCGGTGTATCAAGGTGAAAGCATGGATTTTCAACCGCTTTATCGAGAAAAAATTGACCTTGCAGCCCTTATCCAGCGATCTCAAGAACTTATAGATAGCCTTGAATCCTGCATTCTCTGTCCTCACTCCTGTCGAGTCAATCGCAAAAAAGGTGAAATTGGTCAATGTGGAGCAGGAATAGAGTTAGAAGTCGCCTCCTATGGACCCCATTATGGTGAGGAAAATCCACTAGTAGGGCATCGAGGTTCCGGCACAATTTTTTTTAACCACTGTCCGATACATTGTATCTATTGTCAGAATTGGAATATCAGCCAAAGACACGGTGAAAAAATCTCTGTTGAAACCCTAGCTCGTTACATGGAGGAGCTCCAGAAACTTGGTTGTCATAATATCAATTTGGTCACTCCCACACATTACATTCCCCAAATCCTTGCTGCTTTCGTGATAGCAGTCCGAAATGGACTAAACCTCCCTATCGTTTATAACTGCGGAGGATATGAAAGCACTGCTACCTTGAGGAAGTTAGATGGAATCATCGATATTTATCTTCCAGACGGTAAATATACTGATGAAAATACTGCCTGGCAATTATCCAAAATACATGGATATCCGGAAGCCATGAAAGCTGCTTTAAAGGAAATGCACCGGCAAGTGGGCGATTTAAAGGTTGATCAACGGGGAATTGCCCAACGTGGTTTACTTATTCGGCATTTGGTCCTTCCCGATAATCTTGCTGGAACAAAAGAAATGATGACTTTTATAGCCGAAAAGGTGTCTCCAACTGCCGCCATCAATATCATGCCGCAGTATTATCCAGCCTATCAGGCCTTTCAACACCCATCTTTAAACCGTCGCCTTACTCGGCAAGAATACCAAGAAGCACTGAAAATTGCGCGTTCAATCAGCCCCTGCTTTCAACTTAATTTTTAAAGAGTTTATAGTTTTATTTTTCTCCAATGCAGCTACGGACAGTTTCCTCGTCATATTTTTCTTCAGCCTGCAAGTCATGGGTGAATCGTGACACTAAAATACCAACCAGAAAAGACCCAGCCATGGAAAAAAGTCCAGGATTTTTCAATGGGAAAAGAGCTCGGGAATGATGGAGGACATCCACCCAGATAGTGGGGCTCAAAAAAATGAGAATAATGGCCAACCCCAAGCCAGTAATCATACTGGCTACCGCTCCCTGAGTGGTAAATTTCTTCCAATAAATCGACAGAAGCAGGGCCGGAAAATTCGCACTCGATGCAATGGCAAATGCTAATCCCACCATAAAGGCAATATTTTGACCTTTAAAGAGGATCCCTAACATAATAGCGACAATGCCCAAAGAAAGAGTGGAAATTTTTGCCACTCTCAATTCCTTTTTTTCATTCATAACGCCCTATTTTGAGCTATTTGAACCAAAGGAATATCAAGATAAGCTTCAAAAAAAGGAGTTGAAGTTGCTGGAGAATCACCAAAAACACCTTGCGAAAAAACCAGTATGATATATAAAATAATGAAAAATTTAATTTTCATTTTTTACACCTCCATGAGCAATGAAGAAAGGGTTTTGTACATGAACAAACTATTTGTGATCGCGGAAGTCATCAATGAAAAACCATCCATTGATATGATGAAGCAATTATTTTTGGAATATGCCCAATCGCTAAACTTTAGTTTGTGTTTTCAGAATTTCCAGAAAGAACTTGATGAACTCCCCGGAGTCTATTCGCCTCCCAAAGGCTTGCTTTGCTTAGCTCTGGTAAATGGAAAACCGGCTGGATGCATTGCTCTAAAACCTCTTGGAGATAAAGTATGTGAGATGAAGCGACTTTATGTCCGACCGGAATTCCGAGGACTGGGAATTGGGAAAAGTTTGGCGAATCATCTCATTGCCCGTGCCAGAGAATTAGCCTATGATAAAATGCGTCTTGATACCATCTCAACAATGAAAGAGGCAATGGCGCTTTACCGGTCATCGGGCTTTTATGAAATCGAACCTTATTACAACAATCCGGTTGAGGGTGCCCATTATATGGAAAAAAATCTCAATGAATAAGATGAAAAAAGAAGGGGATACTTTATTATGAAAACCCACGGGCATAATAAATCAAGCCCCTACCAAAGAATATAAAATT
>JAAYUP010000084.1 GCA_012517635.1 Candidatus Atribacter alterifermentans | reverse complement strand
CCGGTTCATCAGCAGTGTAGCCACCTTCTATCACCCATTGATACCACTTTCCTTCTCTTTCCCCTTCAAGGATGTCTTCTTTCCAATCGCCAGGTTGGATGACCGTGATGCCGGACAAATCCCTTCCGTTGGTAAAATTATACTTGTTAAAGATGGAATCGTTTCTTTTATTATTTAAAAATGACTGAATGGCATAATAATGAATGGCTCGATGAGGTCCGCCCTCCATGGTTCGGGCTTGATTATCATTGTTGTAGGAAAATACTGGAATGGAAAAGGAAAAAACCATTAAAACGACCAAAACTACTTCGACCAAAAATGCCCATTTCAATTTCATTTTATTTCCCTCCTTTCCTGTTTTTTAACATTAGGTAGATGAGCTTGCCTCGTCACTGCACACCTGAAAATCAACTAACAATACTCATTCGGTTCCAAGCTTAGTTTCAATTTCAAGAACTGATCCGGCGTAAATCGGTTGATAATGTTCTGGCATATTTTGGTAAATCTGAACCATGGCATTGAATCCGGTACAATGACAGGGGCTTACCTTTTTGACATCCATAGCTTTCAGGGTTTGAATCGTCCAATCCAATCGTTCTTGAGAGGCTTGATAAAGATGGAACCCTCCGATAACATTTAAAATTCGAAGATCTCCGGTCATTTTCTGAGCATGCTGGAGTGTGTTTATAATTCCACGATGAGCACAACCAGCAACAACCACCAAGCCTCGTTCGGTTTGGATAATTAAAGACACATCATCCATCATTGGATCAGGAGTATATTCTCCAGTAGTTTTCACCAACAAATCACTATCAATTTTTTCATAAGGATTATTTAGCTCTACTTCACCGGTGGTTCTAATTGATTGACAAATTTCAAAAGTTTTTGTTGTTAAATGAAATCGTGCACCCTTGCTCTCCAATTCTTCTTGGCAAACTGGAATTCCAATATATTCAAAAGAGTTTCGGTTTTCTCGGACATACTTTTTGGTCCAAATATCGGGGTGAGCAATAACTGGAACATCCCCAATATATTTCAAGAAATCAACTAAACCTCCTGTATGGTCATTATGCCCATGACTTAGAACTAAAGTATCAATAGATGAAAGGTCGATTTTTGCTAATCGAGCATTTTCGGAAGATAGAGAGGTCATTCCGGTATCAAATAGTATTTTATGTCCATAAGCTTCTATGTAAAAACTAAGCCCCCATTCTCCCTGATAACCGTAACCGGCTGTGTTATCTACCAAAGTATAGATTTTAATCTTCTGTGAGGACTTCTTCATTTTCTTCCGTCCCATAAAAATCACTCTCCAAGAATATCTTGATAAAATATTTCTAAATCCTTTTTTAATTGGGCAAGGGCTTCAGGATTGGTATAGAGCATATGGCCTCCAGGATAAAGTCGAAGAGTGATATTATTTCTTCGTTCCGCTGGTAGATCTAAATGATTTATACTGTAAAGTACAGAATCATAGGGACATTCCAAATCATACACCCCGCTCGCTATGAACACATTGAGAAAATCAGAACGACGTAAGGCTTTTGACAATTCCTCACATTGATTCGGATATCCCAGACTTACCGTTCCTTCATATCTTGGAATAGGGCGACCTGATTCCCAATTCCATTTTTCATATACTTCCGCTGAACCAGAAAAATAGGAAAGATTACTTTCGAATTGAAGATCGTTTTTCAGATAATGAGCTAAACAAGATTTAAAAGGACCTCCTATTAGAAAGTAACTGGGATCGTCTTCATCGACATAGGTCCCAGGAATTGTTACCCTTGCGTCGTAAATTCCCAACGCCAAACCCTTATCGTTGAGCAATTCAGAGGCATACACATCATAGTTATCAGCCAAAATCTTTCGAGCGACTTCAATATCAATTTCGGGATCGATGAATTTAGTAAATAATCTGTCGGCGGCATCAACAAAAAACTGCCATTCCATACCAGTATTAAAAGGTATTATAAATTGAGCTGTTCTTAATATTTCCCGCAATTCTTCAGCAGCAAGATAGCCATGTTGATAACCCCTTTCGTAGGGGTCACCTTCGATATGAACAAAAATCCAGCCATTTTCTTCAAAACGATACCCTTTTCCATATTGTATTAAATTGGTTTTTTCAGAGGTAAATGCAGCTGTATTTATGGCAATGAATATAAGACAAAACAACAGGGAAATCCAGTATTTTTTGTATTTCACTTTTAAGCCCTTCTTTTAACAATAAAAACTTATCTTCTATTTTATATAAATATCGTCATTTTAAAGAAGAATTATAGAGTTTTATTCTCTTTTTTTATTCATACCACTATTAAAAATAAGATTCTTTCATCGCAAAGTACGCTCCTGAGAGAGACGGAATGGGTGAATGAAATGTCAGGTTATCCTATTCAAACCAGTTGGATCCTTTGAAATGATGGTTTTAGGAAAAGTATTTTTCACTTTTTCTTTTTTCTATTTAAAGAAAAAAGCCAATCAGTTAAACTCTATACCAAGAAATGATTAGGAGGTTCATTGCATGAGGAATACTGCCACAATTTTAGGAATAGTTGGTGGCATTTTAGGAATGATATTTTCTGCGGTGGTTATAATAGCCGCAATTGCCATGCAATTTGTAGGAACTATAATGCCTAACGAAGTTGAGGTTCCTATGAATATTCATCGTCTCTTACCCTTATTTGGGGATATGGTCGTTGCAAGAGGAATCGGTGCTCTGGTCTTTGCCATTATTGGCTTAATTGCTGGAATAAACGTGAAGAAATGGCATCAGTTAGCAGGGGTTTTACTTCTCATCGCCGCTATTGCTGGGTATATTTTTCTTTTTGTTGGATTTATCGTTCCGGGAATTTTATTAATTATAGGGGGCATTTTGGCTCTGGTTAGCAAAGGAAGCCTTCCTGAATCAGAAGAAAAATTTAGAGATTAGTCATTCCTTAAAGGATCAAGATTTATTTCGCAAGGGGAGATAAAGGGGGATTTGAGTCTTTTTTAAATAATGAAAAGATGAGATCCTCACGCGGGAAAGCACCGCTCAGGATGACCGATGAAAGGCACACCCCCCTAACCCCCCCTCAATGGGGGAATTCATTCGATGGTATTCTCAGGATAGACATCCATGCTGCTTTTGCAGCACCAGATGAGGATGAAAATAGTCCCCCTCACCCCATCGCCCCCTCTTCCCCTCAGTCTTTCTTGATGGGAGAAGGTGAGGATGAGGGTGGTTTTTAAACGCTTCACGGTTCACGGTTCACGGTATTTTCAGGATGGAAAGGTACTTTTTTTAAAATGATAACCAGTCGTTTTCTTGGGTGCTCGATTCTTTGACAAACAAAGGTCTACATTTATTGAAAGCTATACCAAGAGAACTCCGTCGGTAACGGTAACCGCTTTACCACTGAGATAGACTCGATTATTCTCAATTTTGATCTTGATAACTCCGCCTCTCTCCGAAGCCTGGTAAGCTGTAAACTCGGATTTGTTAAGCTTTTTCTGCCAATAGGGGCCTAATACACAATGGGCTGATCCGGTTACTGGGTCTTCATTGATTCCCAAAGAAGGAACAAAAAAACGAGAAATAAAATCAAATTCCGGACGATCCGATTGACAAGTAACGATAACTCCTCGAGGTACTGCTATTTTTAACGTTTCAAAATCTGGGTTCATGTCTTTTAATATCTCTTCGGTCTCAATTTCCACCAAGTAATCGTATTTACTTTTTCCAACATAAAGGACCGGTACTTTTAGGGCATCAAGCAATATTTCTGAAGGAAGCACTTTTTTTTCTTCAATGGCTGGAAAATTAAGCTCTATCCAACCCTCTTTATGTTGAGCCGTTAATAAACCTCCCTTGGTGAAAAATAAAATTTCCTCATTTCTGGGGACAATCCCTTTTTCCCAGAGAACATGGGCACTAGCTAAGGTTGCATGACCGCACAAACCAACTTCGGCTTTGGGGCTAAACCACCTCAAAGATATCCCCTCTTCTTTATTCAATAAAAATGCTGTTTCAGAACAATTCATTTCTCGAGCAACATTCAGCATCCATTCATCACTTTTTTCTTCCATCAACAAACACACTGCAGCAGGATTTCCAATAAAGGGTTTGTCGGTAAAGGCATCGACTTGAAAAACTGGTAGGTTAATCAATTTATATTCCCCCAAAACAGGATAATTTTGAATTATTTTACTTGAATAAATGGTAATCAATCAAATCTTTCCTTTTCATTTTATCTTATCGATAAATAGATGAGCAAAATAAAATTTTTCAGAGCTCATTACTTTTTATACCTCTCAACCATTATAATAGAAATAGCATTTCAAAGTCTTAGCTCCTTAAATCCATTTTAATCCTCACAAACGAACTAAAGGAGGGGGAAATCGAATGTGTTCATCACGATGGTTTAGCAAATCATTTATCCTCTTTATATTCCTGATTGTGATGTTTTTCTTCAGTTCCTTTCTTTTTGCCCAGGAAAGTGAGCAAAATCTTTTGATAACAGTTGAATCTCTACCCGTTCATCCTGGAGAACCAATTATTATTGAGTTCAGTTCGGGTTCAGGAAACCCTAAAGACTGGATTGGATTATATAAAGCTGATGCTTCCGATCGGGATTATCTTGAATGGCAATATTTAAACGGCTCAAAGAAGGGATCGCTCATTTTCAATCCTGTCGCAGAAGAAGGAGCTTATCAATTCCGGGGTTTTGCCGGTGATAGCATGAATTTACTGGGTAAAAGTGAAATTTTTGAAGTCAAAAAAATAAAAGTTGAAGTCAGTGGTTGGGAAGAGAAAATTATTGATTTTATAACCCTGACAATTCCCAAAAACTGGCAACCGACACCACCTGATGAGGAAGTGGTTGGTTGGAACCAGGGAGATCCCTCTGATCCTGATGTTGCTTTTGGAATTATTAACTCGTCCGATATCGAAAATCAACTAAATTATATGACCATAGAACGAGAAAGCGAGAAAATAATAAACGATGTTCCATTTCGTTTCATAGAAGGACAAATTCCAGACTCGAATATAAAAATATGGCTATTACTTGCGAAAAATCCTGTACATACCGAGAAAACCTATGGTTTCATAGCTGGTAGTCGTAATTTTCTCTGGACAGAAGCCGAACCGGTTTTCAACAAAATTTTAGAATCCATAAAAATTACCATCCCTGAAACAGGAGCGATCTTTACTATACCAAAACAACCAGTTATGCCTGGTACGGAATTCAGTATCGAATTTAGAGGAGCACCTGGCAATCCAAAAGACTGGATTGGTCTTTACAAAAGTTCTGCTTCCGATCGGGATTACCTCACCTGGAAATATTTAGATGGGAAAACTTCTGGAACCATAACTTTTTCTGCTCCCAAAGAAGAAGGAGAATATAATGTTCGTATTTTTGAAAATGACGGGATGACTTTAATTGGTAAAAGCACTGTTTTCTTGGTCAAAAAATCAACTGTCCAATCCAAACTCCAGTTAGAAAAAGATAGCTTCTCCCCTGGTGAAGAAATGAAACTCTTATTTTTTGCTCCTCCTGGACTTGAATCCAACGCTTGGATTGGAATCATCCCCTCCGGCATTCCACACGTCGATGAAAAAGTGAATGATAAACATGATTTAACCTATCAATATTTATCTGAACAGACGCAAGGAGAAATGGTCTTTACTGCACCTTCTGAACCAGGAGAATACGATCTTCGTATGCACGACACCGATTCCAATGGAAAAGAAATTGCCTCGGTGTCCTTTAAAGTCGTTCTTCCCCAACCCAACTTGTCGCTAAACAATAGGATATTTAAGCCTGGCCAGACCATAACTGTATCTTTCTTCAATGCTTCGACTAATGAAAGGGATTGGATTGGTTTATACAAAAAAGATGCCTCTGATAGAGATTATCTGACTTGGCAATATACCGACGGGAAAAAAGAGGGTTCACTCACTTTTGATGTTCCTTCCGAATTCGGAGAATACGATGCTCGTTTCTTTATTAACGATGGGTATACCCGATTGGCAATCAGTGAACTCTTTACTGTGATTGATCAAGAAACTCCGACGTTGCCACCATCTCCAACCATTGTTTCACTATCTCCGCAAAACGGTTTAGTTCTTTATCTCCCTCTCGATAATAACTCAAAAGATATGAGCGGCTCGGGGAATCATGGGGTTCCAACCTCAACTCAAATTTTACCAGGAAAAATTGGACAAGCATATGATTTTAATGGAATTGATAGTACAGTTATAACTCCTCTTGATATCAATCCGGAAAAAATACCAGAATTGTCGGTAACTTGCTGGGTTTATCCCCGTTCGGGTAATGGCCGCAGACAGGTATGGTCTCAGGACGATGGAGGATTTGACCGCTCACTCTTGGTTGAAAACGATGGATGGAGTGTTTTTATCGGTGGTTCGAATTGGATCACCGAACAAAGTGTTGATTTAAACCAATGGCAGTTCCTTGCCGTCGTGTACACCCCAACCGATGTTCTTTTTTATAAAAATGGAAAAAAATTTTCTTATGGCACCCCTGGTGGAACCGGTGTGATAAGTGGCAATACCTTTACTTTAGGAGACAATCCAGCTGGCTATTCTGAATTCTTTGATGGACTCATCGATGAAGTGAGAGTTTACAATCGAGCCCTTAGCGATGAAGATATTCAATCGATACTTTCGGTATCTTCTACTCAAGTTCAAACTGACAATCTCAATTCCATGGCAACCAATGATTGGATTTCTGCTCAGAGGGGAAATCTTGTCTTCGAAGTTCCTCTCAACTGGAAACCCCTGGAAACCGATATTCTTAATCTTGGGGGATGGTATATTGGGGAAGATCCCAATTTTCCCGATAATATTATTTCAATCGTGAAAGCAAACTCTCTTGATCCTATAAAAGAAGATTTAATCATTGATCACGAAAGTAGCCTTATCGTTGACAATAAAATTACTCATTTTGTTGAGGGACATTATGTTCAAAATAAAGTCCGTGCACGATTTTACTTTTTTGAAAAGGTTACCAATGAACAAGAAAATCTGCTCATTTTTATAGCAGCTAAGGATTCTCTTTGGAATACTTTTTTACCAATCGAAAAACATTTCATTGAATCGGTGCGATTCACAAATAAGATTATGTGAGAACTAATTATCTAAAACTAATAGGATTCTATTTTTTAGAAATATAATTTCATCTTGACAGTTTCAATTAACCATAGTTAAATGGAGCTATCTTCAAAAAAATATCTTGTTTTATAAGGGGGCTTTTTATGAAAAAAACCAAGTTTTCCCGTTATATTCCTGCGTTGCTTTTCGTTTTTGTATTGGTATTGTCCGTAAGTGTCTTCGCAGCTGAAAAATATACCATGGTTTCTATCCCGAAACTTCGTTCCCCATGGTTTAACCAGCTTGAAAATGGCCTCAACAAAGCCAAGGTTGAT
>JAAYUP010000010.1 GCA_012517635.1 Candidatus Atribacter alterifermentans | reverse complement strand
TCTATCCTCTCAGTTTTTGTCTTTTACAATTTTTTCATCTTACGCCGTAGGCTGCTATCCTGTTGTAGTTTACAGGATAGAATTTTTAAAAAAAATAAAACGATTATAAGGGTATTGGTTATAGTAAAAACCAATAAAAAAACAACGGAGGTGATTACCATGGATGAGTCAAACCGAATTTACCTGAGTGAAAAGGAGATGCCGACCGTCTGGTACAATATTATTCCAGATTTACCACGGCCTCTCGATCCACCGTTGCATCCAGGTACCAAAGAACCGGTTACTCTTCAAGATCTTGAGCCAATTTTTCCACCGAGTCTTATACAACAGGAAGTCAGCAATCAGCGTTTTATCGATATACCCGGTGAAGTAATTGATATATATCGCCTCTGGCGTCCCTCACCCTTGTATCGTGCTCGACGATTAGAAAAAGCGCTACAAACACCAGCTCGCATCTATTATAAATATGAAGGCGGCAGCCCGGTTGGTAGTCACAAACCAAATACTGCAGTGGCACAGGCTTATTACAACAAAAAAGATGGAACCAAACGTTTGACGACAGAAACTGGAGCCGGCCAGTGGGGTTCTGCACTATCCATGGCTTGCCATTATTTTGGTATGGAGTGTACAGTGTATATGGTAAAGGTGAGTTATCAACAGAAGCCTTACCGACGAGTTTTAATGCAAACTTGGGGTGCCAATGTTTTTGCGAGCCCCAGTGATAATACCAAAACCGGAAAAAATATTTTGAAAAAATCCCCTGATTCGTTGGGAAGCTTAGGGATTGCCATTAGTGAAGCCATAGAAGATGCGGTCACGACCCCCTATTCTAAATATAGTCTGGGAAGTGTGCTCAATCATGTGCTTTTACATCAAACTATCATTGGGGAAGAGGCAAAACTTCAGTTGGAAAAAGCTGGAGAGAATTATCCAGATATTGTTATAGGATGCGTTGGAGGAGGGAGTAATTTTGGTGGACTCCTTTTTCCTTTTATGCGGGACAAACTCAGCGGTTCGAGAGATTTCCGAGCTATAGCTGTTGAACCAAAATCGTGTTCATCTTTTTTGAAAGGAAAATATGAGTACGATTTGGGTGATGTAGCCGGAATGACTCCTTATTTAAAAATGTACACTCTTGGTCATGATTTCATCCCACCGGGAATCTATGCTGGTGGACTTCGATATCATGGGATGGCACCTTTGTTGAGTTTATTGTATGATACAGGTTTAATCGAAGCTCAATCTTATAAGCAAACTGATATATTTGATGCTGCTATGATATTCATGCAATCGGAAGCAATTTTACCAGCTCCGGAAAGTGCTCACGCAATAAAATCAGCTATAGAAGAAGCCAAGAAATGCAAAGAAACTGGAGAAGAAAAGGTTATTCTCTTTAATCTCAGCGGCAATGGGTACCTTGATTTAGGAGCTTATGATGTTTATATTAATGAGGGTCTTCCTGAGATAAATCATGATTCCTAAGAAGTAATAAATCAGGTGCCTCCAGTGGTTGAACTACTGGAGGCATTTTTTTTAAAGAGTTGGAAATGAGAGAATGACGATGAGTAAACATATCCTTTTAGTCAATCCATGGATTTATGATTTCACAGCTTATGATTTGTGGATGAAGCCGTTGGGTTTACTCTATTTGGCATCCCATTTGAAGAATTCTGGTTATCGGGTGACCCTCCTTGATTGTATGGATCGTCATCACCCTTTTATGCCTGTTTCAGACAATCCCGGGCCTAAACGACTCAAGAACATGGGATGTGGAGGATATTATCGGGAAAAAATTCCAAAACCAGTTCAATTTTTGTCGATTCCACGTTATTGGTCACGTTTTGGAATACCCTGGGATAGAATTAAAAAACAACTTATCGAAATTGAACCCCCAGAATGGGTTTTTATAACTGGTATCATGACTTATTGGTATCCTGGACAAGTCGCATTTTTCAATCTTGTTCGTCAAATATGGGAAAAGGCTCAAGTCATCATTGGGGGTTGGTATTCTACTTTATGCTCTGAACATGCTCATCAATGGGGATTCGACCGGATTATTATAGGAGTTGACCCATTGCAGGTTATCAAACAACTCAGCTCAGATTTCAGAGAATTGTCTCCTATTACAGATTATAAAAAGTTTTTTTCGGTAAAACCGGCTTTTGATCTTTATACAAAACTTGATTATACAGTCATTTTGACTTCTATTGGTTGTCCCTTTCGATGTACTTATTGTGCATCTGGGAGATATTTTCCGGGATTTTGGAGACGACCTTGGCGGCAGGTACTCAATGAAATTATCTATGATTACCAGAATTATAGAATTCAAGATATAGCTTTTTATGATGATGCACTACTCTATCGTACCGAAGATGGTTTTTTACCTCTTCTTAAGGCATTGAAGAAAGAACAGATTCCCCTTCGTTTTCATCTTCCTAATTCTATTCATGCTCGATACGTTACCCAGGAAATTGCTGAACTGATGAGAGAATGTAATTTTAAAACCCTTCGGATTAGTCTTGAATTTTCTGATGCTATTATCCAAAAAAATACTGGAAATAAGGTGAATAATTCTATTTTTGAAAAAGCCATTCAGTTTTTTTTACAAGCTGGTTATGATTCTGAAGAACTGGAAGTCTATCTTCTTTTTGGTCTTCCTGGTTTGAATGTTAAGGATTATGAGGACTCAATTCAATATATTATCGATTTGGGTTTAAAGCCTCGACTATCTCTATTTTCCCCACTTCCTGGCACGCCAGATTTCGAACGAGTCACTCGTTATCAAATCAAAGAGGATCCTTTGTTACAAAATAAAATAGCTTATCTTTACCTCTCTGAGCAAAATGAACTATACGAGTCGTTGCAAAGAAAAATAGCTTGGGAGAGAGAACGATATATAGAGAAAGAGTGAGGGTGAAGGGGTAATGATTTTCATCGTTATCTGGTATAAAAAATTGATAAAGGATCTATTGAGATAAAAGCGATACTTGAAAGGAATCAGTGAAATTCCATATTTTATTTTGGGTTCAATGAATCAATAATCACAAAATATTAATAAATTGAATTAATTATTAAGTAAAGTACCTTTACAATGGCATGGAATGAGATTCTATTCTCATGGGTTTGATAGAAAGGAAAAAAATGTTGGAGGTGAAATTATGAAAATTCAATGGTTTGGTCATTCTTTTTTTCTTGTGACATCCCAAGGTGGAAAGAAGATAGTATTGGATCCCTTTGATCAAAGTATTGGTTATCCAATCCCTCAGGTATCAGCAAATACAGTATGTGTCAGTCATTCTCATTATGATCACAATAATGTTCAAATCATTGGGGGGAATCCAGAAATTATTCAAAAAGCAGGTATTTTTGTTCGTGATGGATATCAAATACGAGGTTTTCAAACCTATCACGATCATAAAAATGGGAAAGAAAGAGGCGAAAATATTGTTTATCGAATAGAAATTGATGGCTTATCATTCATTCATGCCGGTGATATTGGAATGCTTCCCAGCTTAGAAGAAATTGAATCCTGGAAACCATTGGATATTCTCCTAGTGCCGGTAGGTGGAATTTACACAATTAACGGACACGAAGCCCAAACTTTAGTGGAAAATTTAAAACCAAGAGTGGTCATTCCTATGCATTATCGAACTCCCTTATTAAAATTTGATCTTCAACCGGTAGAAAATTTTACTTCTCATTTTTATAAAGTGAAAACTCTTCCGGATGCTCAGGTCGAAATAGTTCGAGAGAACCTTCCCGAACCCACTGAAATTTGGATATTTCCTATCCCAAAATAAAAAACGACATTATTCAAAAATTAAATAAAAGTAAAAAGAAATTGTGTTATAATAATAAGCTTGTTTTGAAGGGGGGGGGAAAAACAATTTATAGAGAAAAATTATATCAAGATAAAGAAGTAATGGGACATTCATTTTAAAAATTGGTTTTATAGGTGATAAAAAGAATGAACAGGAGTGCTTAAATGGTAACTATTGCAATTTGTGTTGGAAGTTCATGCCACTTAAAAGGAGCTTATGACATCATACACAAATGTGAAGAGATTATCAGCAAACTGAGCTTACGAGATAAGGTTGAACTGAAGGGGACTTTTTGTTTGGGTAAATGTAGTCAAGAAGGGGTTACGATAGTCATAGATAATGAAATCGAAACTGGGGTTACTCCTGATAATTTTCAACGTATTTTTGAGGAAAAGGTCTTGGTGAAGGTTAAGGAGGATTAGTTGATTGAGCATACTATCAACGATTAAGACCAGTTGCCGCGACTGCTATAAATGTGTGCGTCATTGTCCCGTTAAGGCTATTCGTTTTAGCATGGGTCATGCCGAAATTATTGATGAACGTTGTATTAAGGATGGCCGATGTGTTTTAGTTTGTCCTCAGGATGCTAAGGTTATAAGAAATGATACTGGAATTGTGAAAAGTTTCCTTAAGAATAAAGATTTTGTTATTGCCAGCTTAGCTCCATCTTTTGTTGCGGCTTTTCCCAATATTGATCCTAGTCAGCTTTTTAATGCCTTGAAATCATTAGGATTTTCCCTCGTTCGTGAAACGGCAGAAGCTGCTGAATTGGTTGCCTTAGAACATGCTCAATTAGTAAAAGAGGGGAAGAAAGCAATCATTACCAGTTCCTGTCCAGCAATAAATGCTCTTATATATAAATATTACCCTCAACATATTCCTTACTTGGCTCCAGTGGTTTCTCCAATGGTTGCTCATGCTCGACTTCTTAAAAAAGAATTTAAAGATGAACATCCTCGAGTAGTTTTTATTGGTCCCTGTATAGCCAAAAAAGCTGAGAGAGAAGAAAATGAAATAATCGATGAAGTTGATGTTGCCTTAACTTTTGATGAGGTGAAAGAGTGGTTTGCTCAGGAAAATATTGACTTAAACCAATTTCCAATAGAAACTGAGAACCTCTCTTCGGTTCAATGGGCAAGGGCTTTCCCAGTTGAAGGAGGTTTGCTCAAGACCGGTGATTTTGATACTGGAATACTCTCTCAAGAATCAGTTGTTATTACCGGTATCGAGAGATGCCAGCGATTTTTAGAGAATTTTGAAAATGAAAAAGAAGGTTTAAAAGTTATTGAAATGATGAGTTGTGAGGGGGGATGTATCGATGGGCCTCTTCTTAAATCGCCTCTTTCTCTTTATCAAAGAAGGAGAAAAATCATTGAGTTTTCTCAGAAGAATGCCAGTTCACACCATACCAAAAAAATACTCGAGCTTCCATCGCTCAGGCGAGAGTTTAATCCCCTTCCTATTCCTCAGCCACAACCATCAGAAGAAGAATTAAGAAAGATATTAAATTTGACTGGTAAATTTACCCCTCAAGATGAACTCAATTGTGGGGCTTGTGGTTATAATACTTGTCGGGAAAAGGCGATCGCTGTTTATCAAGGTTTAGCTGAAGCTGAAATGTGCATTCCCTATATGAGAGCCCGTGCTGAATCCTTTTCCAGTTTTTTAATTGCCGTGACACCGAATGGAATCATTTTAGTTGATGAAAACCTGAGAATTGTTGACATGAATCCGGCTCTGCGGCAAATTTTTGACCTCAAAGGACGTTTGATGGTGGGGAAGATGCTGGATGAATTTATTGATCCTTCTATATTTGTTGAAGTTCGTAGAACCAAGAAAGCAGTGAGTCAGGAAATTCATTATCCGCAGTATAACAATGTTTACGTAAAGCTTTCGGTTTTTTATTTGGAAAAGTCAGGGCTTCTTATGGGGGTGTTTGTTGATTTAACCAAGCAAAAAGACCAAGAACAAATGATGGAAGAAATACGTGGAAAAACCTTAGAAAAAGCTCAGCAGGTAATTACCAATCAGATGCTGGTTGCTCAGGAAATTGCCAGCCTTTTGGGGGAAACAACCGCAGAAACCAAATCTTTACTGAGTAAACTTATGAAAATTCTTCGAGGAGAAAATGTCGAGGAATGAATGATATCTTTGTAGAAGTTGCTCAAGCTCAGATATCAAAATGGGGTGAAGAATTATGCGGTGATAGTGTTCGGATTGAGAAAGACGATCTTTCAACCATTGTTTCTCTTTCCGATGGGTTGGGGAGTGGAGTGAAGGCCAGCATATTATCGACGCTGACAACCCGAATCATCGTATCCATGCTTCAACGGAAATCACCTTTAGACGAAGTGGTAGAAACCTTGGCCGAAACCTTACCGGTCTGTAAGGTGAGAAAAATTGCTTATTCCACATTTTCAGTCATGCAGGTTTTTCAAAATGGTGAAGCCTATATTGCTGAATTTGATAGCCCGCCAATCTTCTGGATTCGAAGTGGTCGGGTTATGCATATTGAGCGGAAAGAAAGAAAAATTGGGAATAGGGTCATTCATGAATCAAATATGAAACTTCAAAAAAATGATTGGTTAGTGGTGGTAAGTGACGGAGTAGTTCATGCCGGTATTGGTGGGATTTGGAATTTAGGTTGGAGATGGGAAAAAATCGCCTCATTTTTGGAAAGCAGTGTAAATGAACACATTGATGCCGATTCTTTGGCCAGAAAAGTGATCGAAACGACTGAAAGTCTTTACAAAGGAATGCCTGGAGACGATGCAACCTGTGTTGTGGCAAAAATTCGTCTCCCCAGGAAAATGATTTTATGGGCTGGACCACCGGAAGATCCAAAAATTGATGAATTGGTTACTCAAAAATTTCTTGCCTTTCACGGAAAAAAAGTGCTTTCTGGTGGAACAACTGGGAATATCGTCTCACGTTACTTAAAAAAACCAATAGACGTTGACTTAAATTCCATGAAAGAAGATATTCCCCCAGTTGGTATTTTAGAAGGAGTCGATCTCCTCACCGAGGGAATTTTAACTCTGGCCAGTGTTCGTCGTCAGTTAAAGCAAGGTGTAAGAGATATCGATGTTCTCTATAAACAAGATGGTGCGAGCCGTTTGTTACATTTATTATTAGAATCAGATGAAATTCTCATCTATACTGGAATGGCTATCAATCCAGCTCATCAGAATCCTAAGCTTTCAGGTGAGCTTTCTTTGAAAGCTCGAATTTTAGAAGAAATCACCGAGGAATTGATAAAGTTAGGGAAAGAGGTTAAGCTAGAATATTTTTAATGATTGGTATTTATATGATTATTTTTTTGTAACGCAGGGGTTGCGATGAACGTCTATCCGGAGGTGAATGTCATTGGAAATGGAGAATCAAGAATTGACTCTTCGTCGTCAGTTCGAAAAAGTGAATGCTATTCTGGAGAGGTACGATAGAAGTGCATCACATTTAATTTCTATCCTTCAGGAGATTCAAGCCGATTATCGTTATCTTCCTGAAGAAATTTTAACCTATGTGGCGACTGCCTTAGGAGTGTCTCCAGCTTATGTTTATGGGGTTGCTACCTTCTATGCTCAATTTTCTTTAAAACCAAAAGGAAAACATACCATTCGGGTATGCGATGGAACAGCCTGTCACGTAAAGGGATCGTTGAATGTTTTAAAAACCGTTAAGGAACAATTGGGATTAAAGGAAAACGAGGAAACAACACCCGACCTTCTCTTTACCGTAGAAACTGTCGCTTGTATTGGAGCTTGTGCTTTAGCGCCCGCGATGATGATCAATGAGGAGGTCTTTGGAATGTTAAACGAAGAAAGGACTCGCGAAATCATAGAAGGATTGATTGAAGAAAATAAGGGAGGAATGGTCCATGCCATTCAAGACTAAAGATGAACTGGAAAGATACGTTCAACAGTTGAAAAATAAACCAGTGACCGCTCAGATTTTAGTCTGTGGTGGATTAGGATGCTTAGCCAAAGGAGCAGATAAAGTTTATCAAAGGTTTCAGGAGTTAATTGAAAAAAACCAACTCTCGGTTACAGTAGAAAAAACAGCAGATCATCAGCCATCACTTAAAGAGACCGGATGTATGGGTTTGTGTGAAGCCGGACCTTTAGTTCGAATTGAACCTAAGGGAATTCTTTATCTGAGGGTAAAACCGGAGGATGTTGATCGAATAGTAGAAAAGACCTTGAAAAACGACCAAGTGGTTGATGACCTCGTTTATCAGGAAGAAACAAATCAGGAAATCCGAAAATGGCCTTTGATGAAAGACGTTCCCTTTTATCGTAAGCAGATAAAAATCGTTCTTCGTAACTGTGGTTCGATTGATCCAGAAAACCTTGATGATTATCTAGCTCGCGACGGTTATTTAGCCTTAGCGAGAGTGGTTACTTCTATGAGTCCCGATGATGTCATTGGAGAAATATTAAAATCTGGACTTCGTGGACGAGGAGGCGGAGGCTTCCCAACCGGACGCAAGTGGCAATTTGCCCGTTTATCCAAATCCGATCGGAAGTTTATCGTTTGTAATGGTGACGAAGGCGACCCTGGAGCTTTTATGGATCGGAGTGTTATGGAGGGTGATCCTCACACAGTTATTGAAGGAATGGCAATTGCTGGCTACGCTTTTGGAGCTCAAGAAGGATATATTTATGTCCGAGCGGAGTATCCCTTAGCTGTGAAAAGATTGAAAAAAGCAATAGTCGATGCCCGAGAAGCTGGGTTAATAGGGAAAAACCTTTTTGGTTCCTCCTTTTCTTTTAATCTAACCATAAAAGAAGGTGCTGGTGCTTTTGTTTGTGGCGAAGAAACTGCCTTGTTAGCTTCCATCGAAGGGAAACGAGGGATGCCAAATCCTAGGCCACCTTTTCCAGCCAATAAAGGTCTTTGGGGGTATCCTACCGTGATTAATAATGTTGAAACCTTGGCCAACGTTCCGATTATTATTTTAAAAGGAGCCGATTGGTTCCGCTCTTTTGGAACTGTTACTAGTCCCGGAACGAAAACCTTTGCTCTTTCTGGAAAAATACGAAATACCGGATTGGCAGAAGTACCAATGGGTATTACCCTTCGTGAACTTATATTTGACGTCGGAGGAGGCATACAAAACAATCGGAAATTCAAAGCGGTTCAAATTGGAGGACCTTCTGGTGGGTGTCTGACCGAGCAGCATTTAGACCTCACTGTGGACTATGATTCACTGTGTGCTGCTGGTGCCATTATGGGTTCCGGTGGATTGGTCACTATGGATGAAGATACCTGCATTGTTGAGTTAGCTCGTTATTTCCTCCATTTTACCCAAAATGAGTCCTGTGGAAAGTGCGTTCCTTGTCGAGAAGGGACAAAGCACATGTTAAATATTCTCCAAAAAATTGTAGAAGGTCGTGCTCAAGAGGAAGATTTAGAATTATTGATTGAAACCGCTCAAGTGGTTCGTGATGCCTCGCTCTGTGGCTTAGGAAAGACTGCCCCCAATCCAGTTTTAACCACTCTCCGCTACTTTAAAGATGAATACCTTGATCACGTAAATAATCACGTCTGTGTTGCCCACGTTTGCAATGCCATGAAAGAATTCCGGATCGATCCGGAAAAATGTCGGGCGTGTGGAAAATGTGCCCGAGTATGTCCAGTAAAATGTATTTCCGGACGACCAAAAGTTCCATACATTATCGATCAAGAAGCTTGTATTAAGTGCGGTTCATGTTTTGAAGCTTGTCCCTTTGATGCGGTGTTGGTTGAATGGAGGTCAAAGAACCATGAATCATGAAAATCTCAAAAAATCAGTCATAATTGATGGTCAAGAAATTGAATTAAATGGTGAAAAGAATATACTCGAGGTTGCTCGCAAAGCAGATATTGATATTCCAACCTTTTGTTATTTATCCGACCTAAGCGTTTATGGTGCTTGTCGAATGTGCTTGGTTGAAGTTGAAGGGCGAGGCATTATGCCATCTTGTTCAACTCCACCTGAACCAGGAATGGTCATTAAAACCAATACACAAAGAATTCTCAAAGCCCGCAAAGTGGTTTTAGAACTTCTCTTAGCTAATCATAAACGCGACTGTACCACCTGTGAGCGGAATCTTAACTGTCGATTACAAGAGCTTTCTGCTCGTTTGGATATAACCGAGGTTCCTTTTGGAGAAAGAACTGATAACCTTCCATTGGATACCTCTTCTTTCTCTTTGGTTCGAGATCCCAATAAATGTATTCTTTGTGGTGATTGTGTTCGAACCTGCAAAGAGATTGAAGGCATTGGAATCTACGATTTTACCCAGCG
>JAAYUP010000083.1 GCA_012517635.1 Candidatus Atribacter alterifermentans | reverse complement strand
CATTTTTAAAATATTTCTCTCTTTTTCTTCTCGGATTTCATAGTAACGGTTTTCTTTTATGAGTGACCAAATAACCCTGACCAGATGTCTCCCCAATGATCGAATAGCCTGATTATGCTTTTTCCCTTCTAATCGTTTTTTCTCATAGTATCGTTTTGATTCTTCGACTTTCCAGGAGTGGTGAGCCACCGCAACCATCATTGCTGCTTTAGTTCGAGTATTCACCGATAAGGCAATTTTACAGCCTTCTTTTTTCCCTGAGCTATTATCAAGTGGTGCCATCCCGAGATATAAAGCCAAGCTCTTTTCCGATGGAAAACGACTGAGATCGTCAATTTCACCAGCTAGTTCTGCTGAAGAAATTGGTCCGAAACCAGGAATACTCCCGATGGTTCTAGCCAGATCTGATTGTTCGCAGAGAGGCTCGAGTTCGTTTTCAATGGTCGCAATGGCTTCCATAAGCTCTAAGATTCTTCTCGCATCAGCAATGATCATGGAGCTGACCAAGTCAACATCAGTAGAAAAATGAGCTTCTTTTTGCCAGGAAGCGATTACTGCAGCATACTTTTTCCCGACTCCTTTTATCTTTAAAAGGCTTTCTTTCCGCATGGTAGCCAATTGACGCAGTGAAGGACGGCAGGTGAGAAAATGGAGATACCAACGACTATCAATATTTTTCACCAAATCAACTAACCCCGGAGCGACTGATTGCAGATCTGCCTGCATTCGATTCTGGATGCAGATCTTTTCATTCACGAGTTGACGACGTCGTCGAGTGAGCCGTTAGAGGGTCTGATTCACCCTGTTTCCTGGTTTCATTTCGGTGATGGCTCTTCGTTGTTCCTGGAAAGAAGGAGCAATCCGCATGAACTCGACAATCTTACGAGCATCAATGGCATCAGTTTTCGCTGGACCAGAGAATAATTCTTTAAATCGAGCGAGCTTTAAATTATTGATGTTATAGAGAGTATAGCCTTTCTGTTGGATCAATTGGTCAAGTGGCCGGGCATAGCCATTCAATCCTTCCATTCCGATTACCACCGGGCATTTCAAAGTTGATTCATAATGAGTAATTTCAGAAAAAAGAGACTGAAAACCACTGGCAGTATGAGAAATACCAAATTCCTTGAGAAGTGTGCCATTCGATTCTGCAATGGCAACTTGGTGTGAATGGCATCCAACATCGATGCCAACTAGAAGGTGTTCGTTCATGGGTGAGGCCTCCATATTGAAAGATTGAGGACAGTTTATTGTCCTTTATTGCGTCTATTCATAGAGCCACAGTCACATGACCGGCACCATCCCAGCAGATGTTACGGGACAATAAAAAAACGAGGGCGGCATTTCAGAGTCGAGTGAACCCAGTTTCCTGGATAACGAACCCCAACAGCCACACCCCCGTCTCAAATAGCATATCATATTTTAAACGGGGATGTCTCGTTATCCTCTTTAATTTGTATAATAGACCCCAAATATTTGTGAACCCGAGAATTATATGCCCCAAGCGTCATCCTGAATCCTCTTCTTTTCTCATTTTTCTCCCCCTCGCGCCCTCTCCCCCTCATTATTTGAGGGTGTGAGGGTCTCATCTTTTGTCTTTTTCCAAGATTCCCACCGGTTCACGGTCAAAAGCATAACTCCTACATTTACCCAGAATTGTTTCTGGGTGAAGCCCAACTTTGTTCCGATGATGCGTTATTCTTTATCCAAAATTTTAAGAACTTCACTTGCTGCATAAGCTCTATCTCGCTGGCGACCGGTAATCTCGGTGAGAATCCCTACCTCGAGAAGCATTTTTATCGATTTTTGAGTTCCCGGAAAGGATAAATTGAGAAAATCTTGCGCAGATTTAGTATTGATAATTGGTTTCATAAAAATAAAATCAATTAGTTGTAAAGCTGATGGCGAAAAACGTTTCTCTCTACCAATCTGGAAATATTGACGCTGTAACTCCTGAAGCTGTCGGGAACGTAACACTGCATCCTCAGATTGTTTTAAAACTGCCTGAAGAAAAAATTCTATCCAATCACGCCAGGCGCCATTTGCGCTTATTTTTAATAAAAGGTCATAGTATCTCTGACGATGCTGTTCGAAGAAAGCACTCAAATAGAGAAGGGGCTTACTGAGGACATTTCTATAACATAAAAGAAAAACGATTAAAAGACGCCCAACCCGCCCATTTCCATCAAGAAAAGGATGTATAACCTCAAACTGGTAATGAACCAGTGCTACCTCGATGAGCGGTGGTAAATTATTGTTTGTATAAAGAAATTTCTCTAATTGTTGAAGACACTCCATCATTTCTGGGACTGGTGGTGGCACAAAAGTGGCTTCATTTAGGGTCGCACCAAAGCTACCAATCAAATTCTGAGATTGCCGAAATTCACCTGGGGTAGCATGTTCTCCTCGAACATTTTCCATAAGAACACCATGAAGTTCACGAATAAAACGAAGACTCAATGGGAATTCATTTAACCTTTTCAAACCATATTCCAAGGCACGCACGTAATTTTGAACTTCTCTGACATCCGGTGGTTTCTCCACTTGGGTTGCTTCAAATAAGAAAAGATCAGAGAGGGAGGATTGGGTCCCTTCGATTCTTGATGAGAGTACCGCTTCTCTTCTTAGGAAAGGATAAATAAGAAGATGAGGATTGGGAAGTGTTTCTCCCAACCCTGACAAGCTCCCTAAGGCTCGGTCGGCTTTCGAAAGGAGAGACACTAAATCAGCATCCCAATTGATGGGAGGTGGTAGAGGATTGGGCAAAAAAGCCCAATAACCACCGTTTGATCGAATGAGCTTACCTGACGGTGAGTTTTTAAAGAGTTTTATATCCATAATTCAACTCCAGTTGCATACTATCCTTGGTTATTAAACTATTTATCGATATTGTTTAATAGTATATCATCTTTTTAACGTAATATAAATTTATTCTTCTTTCTTTGTAGAAACTTCTGTTCTATCCTATCTTCAAGATATTGATAATTTGGCTTACGGTATTATTAATCATTATCTATAATAAGTTTTTTACAGAGGCTTGATGAATCAAAACCATAGGTGAGTAAATTTTTTTAAACTCAGAGAAATTCAAGAATCAAGACCTGAACAT
>JAAYUP010000009.1 GCA_012517635.1 Candidatus Atribacter alterifermentans | reverse complement strand
TTTTTATTGTCACCTAATGCCACGGAAGTGGCAAGGATTTCTATCCTGTAAACTACAACAGGATAGCAGCCTACGGCGTAAGATGAAAAAAATTGTAAAAGACAAAAACTGAGAGGATAGACCACTTAAGTTTTCATCCTCATCTGGTGCCACAACGTGGCATGAGGGTCTATCCTGAAAATACCGGACCGTTTTTTAATGTCATTCTTTCAGAGCAACCAACCAGGTTCTCATTCTAGGTTTTCACCCTCATCCTTAACCTTCTCCCATCAAGGGAGAAGGAACTCTGAATTCTTTTTGTTCTTTTTTCCCTCACCCTTTCGTGGGAGAGGGTCAGGGTGAGGGGGATACCTATTTTCATCTTCATCTTGTGCTACAATGTGGCATGAAGACCTACCCTGTCATGACAGCAAACTGAAAGCAGTCAACAATAAAGAATAACTCACTCTTAGCTCATCTTTATTGGTCTTAATTTCTTGATGGTATAATGAATAAAAGTACTCAAATAGGTATTTTTCTGCGTCAAAGATAATTAAGGAGGAAGGAAGTTTATGAAAAGTTTGCAATTGACAATCCTATTTTTATTTTTATTTATGATTTTTGTTCTAATAGGGCATATCGCTTTTGGTCAAAATCAATCGACAACCAGTCAACCCTTTGACATTGAAGTAGTTGAAGTACCCGAAATTTTGGTGTTTTCTCTGAAAAAAGAAATTCAAGACTTTTCTCAGGAATTACCACAAATCATACACGATTCAGTAGTTGAGCTAACCAAAATGGGAGGGAAACCCTCCGGACCGTTAATTGTCCTTTATTATTTAGAAAATGTGGATTTTAATCAACCCTTAGGAAAAATCTTAACCGAAATCGCTTGGCCGGTGGACAAAGCCCAATATTCTAATAACCAACTCCCTAAAATTAAAGCAGCTTAAATTATGTTCAAGGGCCCTTATCAAGGCATGAATGCTGTTTACCAATCAATTCATTCTTGGTTATTGCAAAATCATTATAAAATTGTTTATCCAACTCAAGAAATCTATCATAATGATCCTGCTACGACCCCAGATGAGGATTTACTTACCGAAATTCTTATACCTGTTGAAGAAGCGAAGGAATAAAATAAACAACTAGTAGATGATGTGGTTTCACTACGAAATTCTCCCCTCGATAATGGAGAGAATTTCGTAGAAAGAGGTATTAAAGATTAAGTTTATTAATCAGCGATCCGGTCAAATTCACCAATAGTATCATCAACAAATTTATACGCCTTCCCCATAGGATCGATTTGGAATTGAACAAACCCGCCTTCATCCAAGAAATCGGGTATAGAAAATAAAAATGTATCTCGATTCCATGGAGTTAAAATAACCTTGGATTGCTTAGGTCCAATAGCAAAAACTAAATTTTCACCTTCAATACTTATTAAAATTTCTCCGAAAACCGGGTTAACGTATTTTCCTGTATAAGCTTCCAAGGGAAGAGGTTTTTCCTTAGGAATATCAGGAATTTCAGCTTCCTGGGATAAAGATGCTTTGAATGCTTTTAAACTTTCAGCACTCCAATCTTTTAGGGGATTCCCAAAGTAAAGATCAACAAAATGTTTTCCCAGTGCTTCAGGAAGTTGTGTATCAGACATATTGGTCAGAACGACAATTCCCAATTTAGCCTCAGGTATAATCTGTATTACAGATTTAATGCCAGAAGTTCCTCCATTATGCCAAATTAAAGAATAGGGTTCATATTTAGTCGTAAGCCAGGCTAAATTATAAAAGTTATTTGCATCTAATATGGTTTTGGGAGAATGCATGTATTGAATATTCTCTTTGCTGATAAGCTGCTTTCCTTCATAAACTCCTTCATTAAGTTGAAGAACCATCCATTTAGCCATATCGACAGCATTCGAATTAATCCCACCAGCAGGAGAATAGGTATACACCCAATCAATATATGGCCAATCCATAGGGAGCATTTTCGCCTGACCTTTTATATTTTGATGGAGATAAGCAACATTTAGAGCCTGAGTAAAACCATCTTGGGTGCAAGTAGTATCATTCATTCCCAATGGATCAAATATTCTTTCTTGTAAATTATCTTCCCAGGTTTTTCCAGAAACTTTTTCTACTAAGGATGCTGCGACT
>JAAYUP010000082.1 GCA_012517635.1 Candidatus Atribacter alterifermentans | reverse complement strand
CTTACGCCGTAGGCTGCTATCCTGTTGTAGTTTACAGGATAGACCCTCATGCCGCATAGCGGCACCATATAATGATGAAAACTAGATTGGTCTATCCTCATCAGTTTCAGTTTTTTATTTTTTTCATCTTACGCCGTAGGCTGCTATCATGTGTCGTTTACAGGATAGGATAGGAAAATAAAATAGGTTCGGAAATCAACTTTTTCCGAACCTATTTTAAAATTACGAAATTATTAATTGATAAACTAACTATTGCTCAATCCAGACAGTATTAAAGAATTTTCGTTCAGTTGGATACATCACAAACCCGTGAACGTTTTTCTTAAATACCATGAATACTTTGGCATGAGCGATTGGTACCCAAGGAACATCGGCATGAATGATTTCCTGAGCTTTTTCATACAATGCAGCACGTTCAGCCATATCATAGGTTCGCTGGGCTTTAATTAGAATGTCGTGTAATTCATCATTTCGGTAAAAAGCAACATTTCCAGCACTCCCTACTATAGCGGCATCCTTATCAAGCAGCACATAGATGAAGTTATCTGGATCACCATTATCACCGGTCCATCCTAACAAGCACATAGGATGTTTGCCAGCTTCGGTTTCTTGGAGGTAGGTTCCCCATTCAACCGAATAGATGTTGGCTTTAATCCCAACTGCTTCCAAGTCAGCTTGGATAGCTTCGGCAATTTTGGGTGGATCAAACATATAAGGTCGAGAAACTGGCATTGCCCAGAGAGTCGTTTCAAAACCATTGGGATAACCGGCTTCTTTCAGGAGCTCAATGGCTTTTTCAGGATTATATTCATAATCTTCTATGGCATCGTTGTAACTCCACATGATGGGTGGAATAGGGTTCTTAGCTGGAATGGCTGTTCCTTTATAAAGATACTCAACAATTTCTGGTTTATTAATAGCATGAGCGATGGCTTGTCTGACTCGAACATCTCCAAAGGGTTTCTCAAATCCAGGAGTATCTTCACCCATGTTCATAGCTAAATAACCAACATTTAAACCAGGGGCTTCCTGAATATAGAGGTTAGGATTATTTTTAATCCGTTCTAAATCATCAGCGGTTGGATATTCCATACTATCGATGGTGCCTTTTTCCAATTCAATAAGGCGAACCGAAGGGTCAGGGATGACCCGGAAGATTAATTTATCGACGTATGGTCGTCCGCCCCAATAGTCAAGGTTGGCTTCTAAGGTAAGATGGTCATCTTTTACCCATTCGACGAACTTGAAAGGTCCAGTTCCAACTGGATTTTTAAAGAAATCGGCACCATATTTTTCGCATGCTGCAGGACTCACTATAGCAGCGGTGAACATGGCAAGGCTCGTCATAATTGTCGCATTAGGATCGCTGAGAATAATTTGCGCAGTGTAATCATCGACTTTAACGACATCCCTGACATCAGTAAACATCCATTGCCAATAAGCCCATTCTCCATTGTTAAAGAAGGGGTGATTTGGATCAAACTGTCTTTTAAAAGAATAGACGACTGCATCGGCGTTAAAGTCAGTTCCATCATGGAATTTGACGCCCTTACGAAGATGAAATGTAAAAGTTAATCCATCGGGAGAAATCTCCCAAGATTCTGCGAGTGCCGGCTCAACTTCAGTTGTTCCTGGTTTATAACGGACTAAACCTTCAAAAATGTTATCGGTCATCGAGGTAGAAATACCGTCAGTAACATCGGCAGGATCCAATCGAGATGCGTCACCCGCGCTACCGTGAACAAGCGTTCCGCCGTATTGTGGCTCTTTTTCTTGAGCAGTAACCATTCCAAGAAAACCGAATACGAATAAAATGATTGTTCCCCATACTATCCATTTCTTCATAATAATATAAACCTCCTTTAAACAATTTGAATACTAATTGAAAAATCTGTTTATATTTTTAGTACCCTTTCGCTTTAAAATCGTGAAACTAAAATTGAAGGTGGTTCGTCCCAAATAAAAACTGAATTTTGCCCTCCTTTCAAACAACTTGTAAAAAAATTATAACATAACAATAGAAAGTAGGAATAGGATAATGAGGATGAAAGAACTAAGGAGGGAATTGGCAAAAAACGCCGAGGGGTTTTCCTCTCAGTCTTTATCGATTGGAAGAAGGTGAGGATGAAAGTGAAAATCATTCTGATTTCTGATTCATATATTAGTTGAATCAAAAGATTCTAAATATATCATAGCAAGAAAGAATTCTTTTTTATTCTTGAGATGATGAAATTCGATGTTAAATTATGATAAAATAATTTGAAGTGGAATAAAAAAACTTTGAGGAGGTGATAAGGCTTTCCTGTCAAGAAAGCTAATATTCTTTATATAATCAAATCATAATTAAAAAATTGTAGGAGGGAAGTGTATGAAAAAGTCATTCATTTTTATTCTTTTAGTAGGAATTCTGGTTTTTACATTCATAGCTGGAGTGGGAGCACAAGAAAAGAAATTAAAATTTGCTTGGTGTCCGACTATTGAAGACCCATTTTATAGGATGATTGGAAGAGGAATTGAAGACAAGTGCAAAGAACTCGGTGTTGATTTATTTGTGACTGAGTATTTAAAATCTTGGGGTGCCGAGATTCAGGTTCCAGTTTTGGAAGCTACCGCTGCTCGAGGCGATATCGATCTGCTTATTACCGGACCGGCTGCCAAAGACTCATTAATTGCTCCCTTAAAAAAGATTTATGATAGCGGTATTGAAATTATAACCGTTGATACCTACCTTGGTGATGGAGATTACTCCAAACCAAGCGATTATTCTTTCCCGCTTTCTTTCATTGGAACTGATAATTTCCAGGGTGGAGTTGAAGTTGGGAAACATCTGGCTGAAATGATCGGAGGTAAAGGAAAGGTTTTTGTTTCGACCACCAATCCCGATGTTTCCAGTGTTGTGGAGCGGGTTGAAGGCTTTAAAAAAGGTATTTCGGAGTATCCTGATATTACTTTAGTCGGTGTTGAATATAACCTGGATAATCAGGAAAAAGCCCAACAGCAGACAGCAGCAGCTCTCCAGGCTAACCCCGATATCGTTGGTATTTTTGGTACCAACCTCTTCAGTGCGCGTGGTGCATACCAAGCAGTCGTTAATGCTGGTTTAACTGGTGCTGTAAAAATTGCAACCTGGGATGCTACAGTTGACCTGATCAATGCTTTAAAAGCAGGACAGGTGGATTTAGTCCTGGCTCAGAACCCATATGCTATGGGTCAATTAGCGGTGGAATGGGGTTATAAATATTTCACCGAAAAAGCTGAAGTTCCCAAGAAACTCAACCCCGAATTTTTCTTCT
>JAAYUP010000081.1 GCA_012517635.1 Candidatus Atribacter alterifermentans | reverse complement strand
GGCTATGAATTTTTTCCTGTTCCGTCATTGCGAGGAGCGCCCTCTGCGACGTGGCAATCTCATTTCATACTTTTTTGAATAATGAAAAGATTAGATCCTCACGGCTTCAAAAAGCGAAGCCTCAGGATGACGGGTGAAAGGCACCCTCCCCGCCGCGAAAGCGGCACCCCTCCACGGAGGGGAATTGTTGAATTCATTCCCCCATTGAGGGGGGATTCAGGAGAGTGTACCTTTCTCTTTTTTTGTTTCATCACTTTTTACTTACTCATTTATTTTCAGTATAGATATATAATAGGAGAAACATCTACAAAAAGACGAAACCATGAGCACCTATCTCCTCTTTTTAAATTTACCGAAGATGACCAATATACTGGTAGGTAAACTCGGTCAGTTTTCTTTTCCGGCAGGTCAATATATTTATATAGGAAGAGCAAAGCAAAACCTCAAAACCCGCTTAGAAAGGCATCAAAGAAAAAATAAAACTCTTCACTGGCATATTGATTATCTTCTTCAGTATGCAAAATTGGAGAAAATTATTACTTATGATGGAAATGATGAATGTGATTTGGCAAGACATTTAGCCTGCCAACCAGGAATAACTTTACCCATCCACAAATTCGGTTCATCTGACTGTTCATGTGAATCACATTTATTTCACCTGGATGGTAGTCACTCTTCTCTGGATTTGCTTCCAGGTTACACGGTTTTTTTACTCTAAGAGAAACAATAGAAAAACCAATCCAAATGAATCAAGAGGATTCCCAGTCGTTTGAAATATTCAGCAGACAAACTCAAGAAGATTCTGCTTTAATGGTTCCTTCCCAGGCTTGGTTTACCACTGATTTGTCATCACCGAATATGAAAGGTTCCTGGTATATTGGGAATCAATCATTTTATAGTGTCAATGATTCCCTTTTTGAGATTCCTCTTGAGTGAGCCGAACAGTATTTAGAAGGATTCCCTCTTGCTACCGGGCGCTTCCGAGATGGTGGAGTTCGCATTTCAATGCTCGTTTTATTCTCTATGATCCAATGGATTTAGCAAAAGTTGTTACTGGAGAACTTGAATCTTACGAGTTTCAACCTTATACATTCCTGGATATTGATGATCATCTCTTTCTCAACACAGCGGGGATCGAACTGGAAATGTTATGAACTGGAATCCAGCGCCGTTACCACCTTGGTGATATAAGTTACGATCGAGCCAATGGTCTCCTTTATGTTCTCGAGTTATTTGCTGACGAAGCCAAGCCCGTCATCCATGTATGGCAACTACAATAGAGATATAGTTTCAAATCATTAGATAATGAGTCGAGCTATTTTTTTGATAAATAATGAATTGCATTTTGAATTGCAGAGCGGACTTTTTTGTACTCGTTTTCTTTCCAAGCATAAAGGAGTGGAATAAACTTTTTATTATGGGTCTGCATGATTTTGTCAATTAAAAGGAAAATCATTCCACGATTTCTATCTTTTAATTCTTTTACAAAGCTGTAATCGCCAGTTTCTAAAAGTGATTTTAGCTTATGAAGAAGCTCTTCAGCGTAGGTTTCCCTTTCAATTTCCCATCCCGTATCTGAATAAACCAGGACCGGAAGCTGCCCATTATAATGAATATTTAAGTAATGGTTTTCAATGACCCAATCAATACGGTACATTATTTCTTGTAAAGTTAAATCATGGTAAAAACCGTAAACTGGGCTATTTTCTAATTGGTGGCTTAAAACAATTTTATCTTTTGATCCTTTTAAAATTTTTGCCAAAAGATTTCTCCCACCAACTGAAATAAGATCGTCAGCCCCTCTGAGGATAGCTTTAATTTCTTCAAATGGTAATTCTTTAATGCCTCCACTGTCTAATTGATACCGTACTTTGGTTTCTCTTCTTCTACTCATTTTTTCTTATACTGCCTCTTGCTTGTCCTCTCAAATTTTGAAATCACTCAATTGTCAATAGGTTCATTTTAATACAAAGTTGAATAATTTTCATATCCTAATATGACGCCAAAGAGCAATGAAAAGGCAATCTCATGATTAGAATCTCTATTATTTTCTCTTTCTTTAAAAAAACCGTCATCCTAAACTCTCTTTTTGTTTCATCACTTTTCACTTATTCCGGTATTTTCGGGAGTGATCCTCATGCCATTAAATAGTACTAAAGAGCAATGAAAAATTAGGTATCGATATGCTATGGTATATCGCTCCACAAATCAGGAGTAATCAATGGTAGCTTATATAAAATATATTTTTGTTAAGGATTTGATTAGGAAGGCCGCCCATAGGATTACTAGATAAAAATAGAGAGGATGAGGAGGTTTTTAAAAATTTCAAATCTTTCATTAACGAAATAATTCGCTCAACTTAAGGAAATAATCACAAACGATAAAATGAAAATAGCCTAACCAAGCCTTTTTTAATCTTACCTTTCATTTGACATTATATGAAAGAGTTGGTAACATAAGATCACCACGGGTTCTGAGGTACTGAATGCCGGAGGATGGAAAAAAAGAATCTTTTATCCTGAAGGAAAGAGATTCGAAGTCTTTCTGAGAGGAAAGACGGCAGGTCTATCCTGAAACGCTAAGGATGAACGAGTGGCCATTAAGCACCTTAGCGGGAAGAAGGTACAAAGTTCGTTAGAATCCGTGGCTTTTTGTTTATTTCTGAAATATATTTAAAAAATTCACTCAAATTAAACAAACTGAAGAGGCCATCTATTGTAAGATTTTAGCCCCTTTTTTAAGATTTTAACAAAAAATATCTTTCTCTCGTTAAAGAATTATTTCACAATTTTTATTTTAGTTCGATCCAAAGTTAAAATAACCGCCACCATTGTAATGATACCAGTAATTATCATTTGATAATAAACATCGATACCTATTACATATAAACCATTTCCCACCAAAGTAATAATTAAAGTTCCAAGCAAGGTATTAAAGATACCCCCTACCCCACCAGTTAGAGCGGTTCCCCCTACTACAACAGTAGCAATTATTTGAAGCTGATAGGGGGTTCCGATAGTTGGATCTCCGCTTAACATTCGAGATACTAATACTATAGAAGCTAAAGCAGCTGAAAGACCAGACAAGGCAAAACAGAAAATCTTATTCCTATCTACATTTATACCACTGAGCAAAGTTGCTCTTTCAGAGTTACCAATAGCTGCAACATATTTTCCAAAAGGAGTTGAATTTTGAATTAAGAAGAAAACCCCAAAAAGAATAAAAGCTAAAATATGAGATCCTTTTATAATTCCGATATCAAAAGTCAGTGGGCTAAGGAGCGAAAAAGCTTGAGAACGCAAACCAATTGGACGCCCACCCGATATAATTAAAGCTAAACTGGCAAATACACCTGAAGCACCAAAGGTTCCTATGAAAGAAGGGATTTTAAGCCTGGTAAAAACTAAGCCATTGATTGTTCCCAAAAGAAAACCTAAGCCAATTGTAATGATATAGGCTAAGAATCCAAAAGAATTGAGGGCTAAAACAAAAATAACTGTTAGCAGAGAAAGCATTCCACCTATTGATAAATCTATGCTCCCAACCATAATCACAAAAGTCAAACCTATTGCTGCGATAAAATAAGTGGCTGCATAATCTAAAAGTGTTCCGATATTATAACCAGAAAGAAAAGCTCCTGGATTAGAGATGGCCAAAGCAAAAAAAAGTACAATAACCACACTCAAAGCTAACAATCTTCCCTTGTCCACTTTTATCCCCCTTATATTGAATCAATACATAAATTAATTTAAACAACAAATTGAATGAGATCTGAAGGAGTAGGTTTAGAAATATTAGCATCCAAGATACCACTAATTTTTCCATCTTTCATAACTAAAATCC
>JAAYUP010000080.1 GCA_012517635.1 Candidatus Atribacter alterifermentans | reverse complement strand
CCCCATCGCGATCAATACCTTCCTTGAGTCGAATAACAAAAACAAACCAGCTCATGACCACATCATTACGAATAAATTGAATAGTAACCTCATCAATTTCCCGTAACCGCATCAAATATTGATGAGCAACTTGTGACCTCATGTCCAAAATCTGCTCAATTTTCTCTAATTGGCTCAAACCTAAAGCGGCGCTCATTTCATCCATGCGAAAATTGTAACCAAGTCGCTTATGATTCAACCAGCTCATGTCTTCCCCACGACCTTGGTTCCTCATGCTTCGACATAAATTCGCAAGAATTTCATTATTAGTAACGATCATTCCACCTTCGCCAGTGGTAATCTGTTTATTGGGATAAAATCCAAAAGCTGCTGCTACTCCAAAAGAACCACACTTTTCCCCCTTATACTCAGAACCCAAAGCTTCACAAGAATCTTCTATCACGTATAACTCATTCCTTTGAGCAATATCCATTATTTCATCCCATTCGCACGGATGCCCAAACACATCAACCGGTAAAATACCCTTTGTCCGTTCAGTAATCGCTTGCTCAATTAATTCTGGATTAATATTTAAGGTTTCCTCTTCAATATCCACAAAAACTGGTCGTGCTCTTTCAAACAAAATACAATTCGCTGAGGCAATAAAACTAAAGGGAGTAGTAATCACCTCATCCCTTTCCCCTATCCCTAATGATTTAAGGATCAAGTGTAACGCACTGGTTCCGCTGTTAACCCCTATTGCAAACTCTCTTCCTACATAATCGGCAATTTTGTTTTCAAATTCAGTCAGTTTTGGTCCAATACTTAAATAGGGAGTTTTCAAAACCTCTACAACTGATTGAATATCCTTTTCATCAATATCCGGTCGTGAAAGTGGAATGTTAATCACAGTTATTTTATCTCCCGAACTATGCGTGCTGGTATTCCAACCGCTACGACTCGATCAGGGATGTCAGAAGTTACAACTGCACCTGCTCCAATAATCGACCAGGAACCAATTTTTACTCCAGGCAAAATAGTAGCATTAAGACCTACCAATGTTCCCTCCCCAATTCGTACTTCTCCGCCTAAGTGAGCACCATGAGAAATATGACAGAAATTACCAACATCAGATCCGTGACCAATGCTACAAGCATTATTCAAAATAACTCCGTTACCAATATTCGAACCAGCCTGTATTGTAGCACCCGGGAGTATCATTACGCCTACTCCCACAGAAGAAAAAGTTGAAACCATTGTGAATGGATCTATTAGATTTAATAATTCAAGTTGTTTGCTTCTTTGTAGAAGCTCTATACTAATTTTTTTTCTTCTATTATTATCACCAATCGCAATAACTAAAGATTGAATTGATAAGGTATTTGAAAATAAAATGCTCTCATCACCCAAAACCTTTTTCCCAAAAATTATTTGATTCCAGCTATTTGGATTTTGATCTAAAAAACCTATTATTGACAATCCCATTCTATAGGCAACATCAAATATTACTCTACCCCATCCTCCTGCACCAAATATATAAACGGATTTTTCCGTTACATTTCCTCTAATAGCCACCATAATAATTAATCCTTTTAATCAATTCTTGAGATTTCATCAACAATAATTCCCTCTTCTGCATATATACCTTTCCTTTTTATCACTAAAATTATGGTTCTGCCAATAATTTTTAAATCCAATCCAATACTCCAATGATCCACATACCACAAATCTAATTCTATCTTTTCTGGCCAGGTCATATTATTCCGCCCATTGATTTGAGCCCAACCAGTCATTCCCGGCTTCACCAATAACCTTCTTTTTTGTTCTTCATTATACCGCTTTACTTGGTATTCAAGCGTCGGACGTGGTCCAACGATACTCATTTCTCCCTTTAAAACATTAATGAGTTGGGGTAATTCATCGATACTGGTTTTTCGAATCAATTTCCCAATTTTCGTTATTCTTTCATCATCTGTGCTTACAAAAACTCCTAACCCTTTCTGCTCAGCCCCGACTACCATTGACCGAAACTTATACATTCGGAATATTTGACCATTTCTCCCCACCCGTTCCTGAATAAAAAAAACTGGACCGTGATCTTCGCTTTTGATCCGAATGATGACATATAGCCAAACAGGAGAGGTCAGAATAAGGCCTATGATTCCCAAAAGCAAATCCAAAATTCTTTTCACCATGGAATCAACCTATCTTTAAAGCAAATAGTGGTTTTTTAAAACGATTAAGAAAGTCACCAATTTGAGACATTCCTATTCCTATCTGGAATCGCAATAATCTCATCTTCAAAATTTCTCTATTGAGGGGGGATGTGTCTTTTTTTGAGAATACCTTTGGTTGGTTTTCTAAAAAGCTCCAAAAATACTGATTTAAAATTAAAGATTACTTTTGACTTCTTCAAAATTAAGAAAGTTGAGAGAGCTCCCACCTAAGGATATAGCCAGAATCCCCATCTCAGAAGCTTTATGAATAATCGAATCGTCAAGACGGAAAGAAGAAATGCAGCCGACGAGTCGATATTCCCGAATTTTAAACTCTGGAAGAAGTTCTTTGGCTTTCGGGAAAAGAACCTCGTAGAAATAATGAATATATTCAATTTTGTTATAGGAGCTTTTCACATCAATTATAAAAAGATATTCACCTGCTCGGGCTACCACATCAAATTCCCAGGAATTACCTTCATGGTCTTTTATTCTCCTTCGAACACCAATATCTTCAACAGAAAAATTAAAAGTTTTTTCAATAAGAAAAGGGAAGCCAGGTGCAACGATATCTTTATCGATAGTACCCATTTTAATCGCTAATTCTCCCCATTTTCGATTCATATCAGCTGTAATATTATCCAATCGCTCCATATACACCTTCGTCTCATTTTTAAAGGTCGCCATCTCATCTTTGAAATCAGCCATTTCGTCTTTGAAATCAGCCATTTCGTCTTTGAAGATCTTCATTTCGTTTTAAATACAGCCATTTAGTCAACAAACGAAGCAAAGCGAATATCCGTCTGCCTCGACTGATAGACCATTTGCATTAATGCATTTTCTAAATCAGTCACTCTTTTTTCAACTGTTGTTCTCGCCATACTTAAAACCTCACTACTTTATTCTTTTTTAATTTTACAAAATGTACATTGATTTAACAATCCATCCGTTAGTCCAGATAGTGTCAACTTATTGTAGGAGTACTTCTTAAAATCCTCTTCCTTCCTGACTTTGTTGAGTATGGTTCTTTCTTGAACCTCATCATCCAGAAAGTATTGTCTTTTTATATTCCAGGAACCCAGGACATCTCTTGGGTT
>JAAYUP010000079.1 GCA_012517635.1 Candidatus Atribacter alterifermentans | reverse complement strand
TATTGCGAGAAACGGAGTGACGTGGCAATCTCTGCCACCCAAGTTTGTCATTCTGAGGAGTCCGGTGTCTTTGACCGGACGACGTGAGAATCTCATCCTTTTAAATCTTTTCCAAAATTAAATATAAAAAGATGAGATCCTCACGCCCTCAAAAAGCGAGGGCTCAGGATGACAGATGAAAGGCACACCCCCCTAACCCCCTCAATGGGGGAATTCATTTAATGATATTTTCAGGATAGACTAAAAAATTGGGCAACCATAGGATTCATTTAACCTAAATTGGTGAGGGACGAAGAGATGGTTTTTAAAAAATTGGAAAAAATAGCACCAATAATTTTTATCGGCCCCGCAATTATTATTTTATTTTTAATCGTTATTTTTCCAATGATTTATTCTATTGGTATTAGTTTATCCGAATGGAACTTAATGCGGGGTGGGAATTGGAAATTTGTTGGTTTAAGGAATTATTATTATACTTTTTTTCAAGATCCCGATTTTTATACTTCTCTTCGAGTAACCTTGGTTTATATCACAGTTGCAGTTGGCCTTGAAATTATTATTGGGCTTGGTATTGCTTTGCTTCTTAATCGACCAATTAAAAAGGTTGGCGTTTTGCGAACCATTTTAGTTATTCCAACAACCATGACTCCTGTAGTAGTGGGAATAATATGGCGTTTGCTTTATAATCCTGAGTTGGGAACATTAAATTACTTCTTGGAGTTGTTTGGGTTTCAAAAGTTAAACTGGTTAGGAGACCCCAATCTAGCACTTCCTTCAGTAATTTTGGCTGATATTTGGGAATGGACTCCCTTTATAGCTCTTATTTTATTAGCTGGATTACAATCGCTGCCTCGAGAACCTTTTGAAGCTTCAATTGTTGATGGAGCTTCTCCTCTTCAATTATTTCGTTATATTACCTTTCCCTTGCTTCTTCCTACGCTTATTGTTGCTTTGCTTTTGCGAGTTATGGATGCCTTTAAAACCTTTGATTTGATATTTGTCCTTACCAAGGGCGGACCAGGCTTAAGTACTGAATTATTAAGTTTATATACTTATAAGTATGGATTTAAGTTTTTTCATATGGGACGTGCTTCAGCGCTTTCCTATATCCTTTTTCTCATAGTTTTTGTAATTACTCAATTTTTTCTTAAATACTATCGCTCAGGTGAAGAATCATGATTACCTCTCTTTATCAGAAAAAGGTTATTTCTATTTTATTAACCATCATAACCATTGTAGTTTTTGCTTTTATTCTTTTTCCTCCCATAATGCTTTTTTTAACGTCTATTAAAAAAAATGTTGATGCTCTTCGGTATCCACCGGTATGGATTTTTCAGCCAATTGGAACTAATTATCGTGAAATTTTTAACCTCATTCCTTTCGGTAACTATTTATTAAACAGTTTTATTGTAGCTATGGTCAGTACTTTTCTTGCACTTTTTATCGGATCAATGGCTGCATATGGTCTCTCTCGATTTCAGTTTCGCCGATCAAAAGATTTATCGTTTTGGATTCTCTCTATTCGTATGACACCTCCAGTAGCTTCAATCATACCAATATTTATCATTATGCGAACTTTAAAGTTATTGGATACTCATTATGCTTTAATTATTGCTTATTTTACCTTTAATATTCCATTTGCCGTTTGGTTGTTACGAAGTTTTTTTCGTGAAATACCTCGTGAGATTGAAGAAAGTGCAATGGTTGATGGATGTTCAACTTATAATGCTTTTTTTCGAATTGCTCTTCCTCTAATTGCCCCTGGTTTAGCTGCAACCGGTATATTCACTTTTATTTTTTCGTGGAATGAATTTCTTTTTGCTTTAATATTAACTGGAACTCGTGCTCAGACTGTACCTGTTGCTTTAACTGGTTTCATCCGAGAAACAGGTATCATGTGGAGTCATATGGCTGCAGCTGGAGTATTAGCTATGGCTCCCATGATTTTATTTACAGCTTTAGCCCAGAAAAATTTAGTTAAAGGTCTTACTATGGGAGCAATAAAATAATATGAAATGTAGAAATGAGAGGTTTTTTGTTGTTATTATTTAATTCTTGACATGGATTCTATAAAAACTGATCCTGACAAAAAACTGGTAATGAATTTGTACTCAATATTTATTGAAGTAATTTTTGCAGAGTTGATTATTATCACATTATTAAAAATTACATAAAGGGCAAGGTAATTTTTTAGAATGCTGCGATTTTGCATTTTATAATTCAGAAATCAAAAAGCTTGGTTTTTATAGTAAATTTTTTTATTAAAAACTATATCAATTATACTTTTGTTTATTTAATACATGTTAAGATAATAAACAAGGAGAGGACTAATAAAATAAATTCAATGAGGAAGTGAAGGCTATGACACCTAGGGATAGAGTCTTGGCTGCAATTAACCATCGGGAGCCAGATCGGGTCGCAGTTGACTTTGGTGGTCATCGATCCAGCGGTATTATGGCAATTGCTTATGCGCGCTTAAAAAAGTATTTAGGAATAACCAGTGGAGATATCTATGTTTACGACATTCCTCAACAATTAGCCATAATCGAACCAGAAGTGTTAGATCGTTTTCAGGTAGATGTTATTGAATTGGGTCGTGGTTTTGGTCTGGAGAAAGAATATTGGAAAGAGTGGGAACTGCCCGATGGTACTCCTTGTAAAATACCAGTTCATATCAATTTAATCAAGGAAAATGGTAATTGGTATGCCTGCTCCGATGATGGGACTCGGATTGCTACTCAACCGAAAGGTTCGCTTTATTTTGATCAAATATATTTCCCCTTACTCGGAGTAAAGGATCTAAAATCAGTCGATTTTGACGCAGCTTTTGAAAAATCGATGTGGAATAAACTATCGGGTCCACCTGCTCCCTTGGAATATGATTCGGAAGGTCTTCAAAAATTGAAAGAAGGAGCTAAGAAACTTCGTGAATCGACCGATCGGGCAATTGTGGGCCTCTTTGGTGGTAACCTTCATGAAATCCCTCAGTTTCTTTTTCGTGCTGATAATTGGTTTATGATGTTAGCATCGGAGCCAGAACAAACCCACCACTTTTTAGACCAACTGGTTGAATATCATTTAAACAACTTAGAAAAGTACCTTTCAGCCGTGGGCGAATACATTGATATAATTCAGTTTGGGGATGACTTAGGGATGCAAACCGGGCCTCAAATCTCTAAAAAGATGTATGATACGTTTCTTAAACCTCGTCATAGTCTTCTTTGGAATCGGGCAAAAAAATTAGCCAATGTCAAGGTTATGCTCCATTGTTGTGGTGGGGTTTATCCGCTCATACCAAGTTTTATTGAAGCAGGTTTAGACATTATTAATCCGGTGCAAACCACTTGCAAAGACATGGAACCTGAACGATTAAAAAGAGAATTTGGAAAGGATATGGTTTTTTGGGGAGGAGGATGTAACACTCGGGATGTTTTAGGGATTGGAACGCCTGAGCAAGTAGCTCAAGATGTTCGGGAAAGAGTGAGAATTCTTGCTCCCGGGGGTGGTTTTGTATTTCAGCAAATCCATAACATAATGGCGAATGTTCCTCCAGAAAATATCGAAGCAATGTTTCATGCGATTCATACCACTTAAAAAATTGAATTGTTAAAGGAGACGGCAAAGTATATCTACCGTCTCCTTTAACAATTTTATCGTAATAACTCTTCATCAATTGCCGATAAAATAATTTCTTCTCTTTCATAGAAGTAATTGGCAGTTTGTTGAACCAACTTGTCTAAACTTTCTGGGTCCGGTTTTCCCCACATAGCAGGATAGGGGTCTCCACCGGGTCCTAACGGTTCAGGAGTAACAAAGCAGGATTCATTGTTGTACCCAATGATATAGAGAGCCATGATAACTATATCAATATCGAGGAATCCATTCCCCAGCGCACCTCTTTGAGTATCAGCAGTGTGGAGATTGGTTAAGGAATCTCCATATTCAATGATGGTGGTTCCGATATGGTCCTCGCCCACTAACATGTGATAAAGATCGCCTCCTATGTGTTGAACACCAGGATGATTAATGTAATCGATCAGTGCTTTTGCTTCTTTAAAGGTATGGCAAAAACTTACCTCTGCAGCTCTGACTGGTTCAATCGCTGCTCGGATTCCATGTTTTTGAAAGTCATCAGCAAGAATACGAATGGCATCACCAGCTCGGTAAAATTCACTATCATCGTACTTTTGAGGTCGACCAACTGCTCCAGGTGCGAATAGAATATATTTACCGCCCATCTCGGCACAAAATTCGATATGTCGTCGAAAATAATCAATTGACCTCTGAGTAATATGGGGTTTGTTACTTGAAAGCTCCGATTCTGGAGAAACCATGCCGCAAATTCCTCCAACTTTAATTCCATAATCATCTAAAATTGGACGTATTTCTTTGGCTTTATAACCCAAGTCAGGTCCATACTTATTTCCATGTAATTCAATATAGTGGATATTATGCTTTGCCAATCGGGCACAAGAGGTTTCAAATGGTTCGATGCCAAATCCCCAATTACTCCAGGATAAATTTAATCGAGTTTTCCAATGGCTTTTTTTTCGTTTTTCAATAAATTTCTGAATAACTAAGTTATCCTTCATTTGGAAATTTTGGAGCTTCATATAATCACCACCTTTTTTCAATTTGTTCAATTTTAACCGAAACCAACAGAAAAGTTTACTTTTCTTTCTTTTTCATATTCATATATTTTTGAATTCAAAAATAAGGGTCATAATATACTCTTTTTTATCATGAATTGGTAAAATAATTAAAATTATTGGAAAAGAAACTAAAGAGTTTTTCCGAACCTTTTAATAGGAAATTTGTCATAATTTTTTAAAAAATTAACAAATTAAATATTGATGTGTCAAAAAGAAGGGAGGGTTGCAGTTTTGAAAGCAAAATTAGTTCCTCTTTATCTTAAATCGAGCCCCGATGATGAGTTTTATCAGCAAATGAGCAATTTGGAAACGCTCTTTAAAGAGGAGGTTGATTTGTTAAATCCTATCCCACTTGGAGAAAAACTACCCGAAGCTGATGCAGTGATTTTTCCTCAAATATTAGGAGAAGCTTATCGGAAAATTGATTTTTTCAAAAATATAAAGCTTCCAATTTTAGTCATAACCTCAGAATTCGGTACAGTTTCTATGTGGGACTGGGAAGTGGTGAGTTATTTAAAAATGAAAGGACTTGAAGTTTTTGCTCCTTATAATATTGAAATGTCAAAAAAAATCCTCAAATGCTTAGCCCTAAAAAGAGAAATGAAAAGCATCAAATTTCTTATTTTTCAGGAAAATCCCGGAGAAGGCATGCAAGCCAGTATATTTAAACGTTTTTATTGGTGGGAGAATGAATGTACTGAACAAATCAATCAAAAATTTGGTATTAAAATAATTCGAAAAAGCCTTAAACAATTAGCGGAAGAAGTTAAGAAAATACCTGAAGAAGAAGTTGCAAAGGCTAAAAATAATTTAAGGATACCTATAGAAAATGTATCAGATCGGGCTCTTCAAAATGCCCTCAAGCTTTATCTTGCTGTTAAAAAAGAAATTAACGGGGATGCAACGATAAAAGGAATTGGGACGAACTGTTTAAATGAGTCTTATTATTTTAACACTACTCCCTGTTTGGCGTGGGATTTGTTATTTCAAGAAAAGGGAATCATGTGGGCTTGTGAAGCCGATACATTGTCCTTACTCACCCAATACTTGCTTTATAATATATTAGAAACCCCAATTATGATGAGTAATATTTATCCTTTTTTGATGGGAATGGCTGCTTTAAAACACGAAAAGATTGATTCTTTCCCTGAGATTCAAGACCCCGATGATCATCTCTTAGTCGCTCATTGTGGATATTTTGGATTCATTCCTCGTTCTTTTTCTCATGAATGGAAATTAAGACCAAAAGTTCTTGAAATTGTTCATGAAGATGCAACTGTCATTGATGCGAGATTTCCTGAAGGGAAGGTTACCTTAGCAAAAATTGACCCATCACTTTCTTCTTTATTCGTTGTAGAGGGATATTTGGAAAAATATGTTCAATATCCTGGTTCTGATTGTCGAAACGGTGCTTTGATTCGGATTCCCGATGGTCACCTTTTAATGAATAAGCTCTATTCCCATCATAATTGTGTTTTAATCGGGCATCATCGAGCAGAATTAGAAGTATTTGCCTCTGTTTTTAAATTTGGAATTGATGTTTTAACATGAACCAAATGAAATAAATGATAAGGAGGTTTATTCCATGAAAAAAATAAATGTAGCCTTAATTGGATATAAGTTTATGGGGAAGGTCCATAGTAATGCTTGGATTAAAGCCCCTCTTTTTTTTGATTTAAGTCTCCAACCGGTCAAAAAGGTAGTATGTGGAAGACATGCTGAGCCTTTAAGAGAATTCGCTAATAAATGGGGATGGGAGGAAATTGAAACCGATTGGGAAAAAGTCGTTACCCGAAAAGATATCGATATTATCGATATTTCAATTCCTCCTCATCTTCACCATGATATTGCAATAGCAGCTGCGGAAAATGGCAAGCATATTTTTTGTGAAAAACCACCAGCTTTAACCTATAAACAGTCAAAGGAAATGTACGAAGCTGCTGAAAAAGCCGGGGTGATTCATTATATTAATTTTAATTACCGTCGATGCCCAGCTATTGGATTGGCGAAGCAACTCATTGATGAAGGGAAAATTGGTCAAATATTTCATTGGCGGGGAGCCTATCTTCAATCATGGATAATTAATCCCGATTTCCCTCTAACCTGGCATCTCCGCAAAGAATTGGCTGGTGGTGGACCACAGTGGGATTTAAATTCTCATAGTGTTGACTTAGCTCGATTTTTAGTGGGGGATATCAAAAAAGTAATGGGAATGAAAACCACCTTTATTAAGGAGAGACCTCTTCCTGACGAGAAATCAGTCACAACCTTTAAAGCTGCTGTTCAAAGCCAGCAAAAAGGAGAGGTTACCGTTGATGATGCTGCCTTCATGGTCGTTGAATTTCAGAATGGAGCTTTAGGTTCTTTTGATTCATCTCGTTTTGCAACCGGAAGAAAAAACTTTAATTATTTTGAAATATATGGGAGCAAAGGAAGTATTCTTTTTGATTTGGAAAGGATGAATGAATTACAGTATTTCTCAGTTGATGATCCTGAATATGTTCAAGGGTTTCGAACCATTCAAGTCACCGAGAGTGTCCATCCGTATATTGCCCATTGGTGGCCTTCAGGACATATCATTGGTTATGAACATGAATTTGTTCATGCAGTATCCGACTTTCTTGATGCCATTGCGAATAATCAGAAGATTTCTCCCAACTTCTATGATGGTATGAAGGCCATTGAAGTTTTAGAAGCTGGCCTCAAATCGGCTGAAAGTGGCAAGATGATTGAAATTGAAATCAGATAAATCATATTTTTTCATTTCTATAAATAAAAAGAGAAAAGATAAGAAACGTAAGTTTGGAATTCTTGACTATGGGGAAGCACTATATTATCATGTTAAGTGGTATTAACCACTTAACCTATTCCATCCTTTTTGGAGGATTAAATTAGAGTGTCAACCTTAAATCGTAAAACCCCTATACCTCTTTATTATCAATTAATAGAAATGATTCGGAAAGATATTGAAACTGGTGTTTTAAAACCAGGAGACATTATCCCTTCAGAAAGGGAATTATCAGAAAAATATAAAATCAGTCGTCCTACCGTCCGTCAGGCCATTAAAGAATTAGCTTATGAGGGTCTTCTCAATCGAGAGAAAGGAAAAGGAACATTTGTTTCCCGCCCAAAGTTTAATTATGGTTTTATTCAGCAGTTTTCGACCTTTTATGACGATATGGCAGAGAAAGGTTATCAAGTTCAGACCAAAGTATTGAATATTGAAGTGAGGAACGACCTTCCCAATATTGGAAAAATTTTAAATATCGCTGAAAATGATC
>JAAYUP010000078.1 GCA_012517635.1 Candidatus Atribacter alterifermentans | reverse complement strand
AAGGAAAATCCCAATGAAGCCTTAGTTATGATGCCCGGATTAGAAACCGCAGTCATTATGTATGATGAGGTGAGTATTGAACTGATTGGTTGTCCAGTGCATGTGCCCAAACCATTTTTCCGGTATATCGATAAGGTGAAACCACGCAATAAAAAAGTCATTGTGACCGATTCTTTAGTTGGTACTGGAATGCCTGATGGAACCACTTTAACTTATCGGGATGGAAGGAAGGTCTATGTTTCAGAAGGTGTCTTGAGGATGATTGACGATGATCCAAATATCCATGGGAACCTAACCGGAAGCGCTGTAACCATGAATGTTGCCCTTCGAAGGTTAAAAGAATATACCAACCTTTCTGTTTCAGAGGCTATACGGTGGGGGAGTATTAATCCGGCAACTACTTTAGGAATCGATAGAGAAACCGGTAGTATTTCGATAGGAAAATCTGCTGACTTGGTTATCATTGATGATGAATTCGATGTGAAAATGACTTTTTTAAAAGGAAGATTGATTTTTAAAACTTAATGATTCTATGAAAGGATAGAGGAATGAAAAAATACCGAGTTGGTATTGTCGGTTTTGGATGGGTAGCCGAAGGCCATTTATTATCATTCTTAAAAAGCGACCGTTACCAACCAATAGCTGTGATGTCAACACGGAATTTAGATCCAGCTAATTTTAAAAAACAGTGGGGTGTTGACCTCAAAATTTATAACGATTATGAACAGTTTTTAAAGGACCCTGAAATTGATGTCGTTGATATTTGTACGCCTCACTTTTTGCATCCTGAACAAACCATTCAAGCCAGTGAAGCTGGCAAGGCCGTCATCATAGAAAAACCCATTGCTTTAAATTATGAAGACTCGAAAAGGATGTTCAAAACCGTAAAGAAAAATAAAACCCGAACCTCGGTTTGTTTTGAAGTGAGGTATATTTCATCGGTATTAGCCACACAATCCATTATCGCTAAGGGTTTAATTGGTGACATTTATTATGCTGAAGCCGATTATTACCATGGCATTGGCCCTTGGTATAAAAACCAACGTTGGGAAGTAAAAAAAGAGTTTGGTGGAAGCTCGCTCTTAAGAGCTGGTTGCCATGCCTTAGATATCATTCTCTTTTTGATTGGGGAAGAAGTAGAAGAAGTCTTTGCTTATGGGAATAAGAACCCCAATCCTGTATATCAACCTTATGATTATGACCTGAATACGGTTGTGCTTTTAAAATTCAAAACCGGCAAATTGGCAAAAGTATCATCTTGTACCGATTGTGCTCAACCCTATGTTTTTAATATTAACATTTTGGGAAGTGAAGGAAGTATCAAGAATGATCAATTTTACAGCAAAAAGATTGATGGGATGAAAGGTTGGAGCAAACTTAACGTTCAGCTGATCGATTCTGGTGATGTGTTGCATCATCCTTACAAGGAGCAGTTTGATGACTTTGCTCTATGCCTAGATACGGGGATTGATCCTCACAACAACTTGGAAAGTGCTTTTTACACTCATAAAGTTGTATTTGCTGCTGACCTATCCGCCAGTGAAGGAAGACCAATAAAGCTCTCTGAATTCAATTAAAAAGCCGTTTTTAAAGAAGGGTTAACCCTCTCCCACCAAGGAGCGAGGAAAAAAATAATTAAAAAGAATGAATGAGTTCCTTCTCCTTTGATGGGAGAAGGTGAGGATGAGGGTGGTTTTTAAACTGTTCACGGTATTTACAGGACAGAAAAAAACCTCATTTTTGATTTTTCCAATAACCAAGGCTAATATTATGAGCCCTGGTTATTGGTATTTATCGCTTCGATTTGTAAAATCTCGATAATTCTTCCCCACATATGAAAATTAGCTAAATCATCCCGATACTTTGCAGTAAAGGTTACACGTAATCCGTCTTGTTGAAATTCATCAGGAAGATTGATAGGATCATAATTCTCCTGATTATCACCGATAATTCCATAAAACCCACCTTCAAGTTCAATATAGGTTACCGTTCCAGTGGTGGTAAATTGATTCGGTGAATTACCCGGCATGCATCCAGCAAAAAGAAACGAAGCAACCAGAATACTTATTAAAGCAAAAAACGAAATACTTCTTTTACCCAACAACGACAACCTCCTTTACCATATTGTCTCTTATATATACTTTGTTGAAAAAGTAAAGTTTCAAAAAGGCCTGCCGAATTGGCAGTCCAATTT
>JAAYUP010000077.1 GCA_012517635.1 Candidatus Atribacter alterifermentans | reverse complement strand
TCCCAATTTTGGGCGATATCCCACTCATTGGAGGCTTGTTTCGGAATAAAAAACAAACCGTCGATGATAAAGACATCGTGATTCTGATTACACCAAAAATCATTTAGAAAAGAGAGGAATTATGAGTAGAAGATGGTGCAAAAAATATTTCATCGTTCACCTCCTTCTTATTTATTTCTTGCTCTCCTTATGGCCAATTTCTGTATTTGCAATTTCTACCTCCGACCAACCGAAAATTGATCTTTTTTGCCCAGACATTTCAATTAAAGAAGCCCTACTCACTGCCGCTTTTCAAGCTGATGTCGAAATTGTATTTTTTGAAGACCTATCAGGGAAAGTCAATATACGGAAAGATGGAGTGACCTTTGAAAAAGCACTCGATCTCATACTGAAAAACACTGATGTCAGCTGGTATTTGATAGATGGAGTATATTATATCGGTACTCCACCAGTTGGAAGTTCGGCCTATATCAAAATCAGTTCACCGGAAAAGTATCCTTTAAATTACATCAACAGTAAAGAACTCTATAAACTTCTTCCTCAATATGCTGGTAACTTGATCCTTGATGCACCTTATTCAGTAATCCTTTCCTGACCAGAAAACTTAAGAGAAGAAATTAAAAAAGAAATTCAAAAATTAGATCACCCTAAAGAACATATTCAAGTCAAGACTATTGTTGCCGAAATTAAAAATGACACCTTGAAAGATATCGGTGTAAACCTCAGTGCGGGCGACGAGGAAAACCTACTAATCGGTTCAACGGCTTCGATAGGAGGAAGTTTTGAAAGACTTGAAAAAATAGATGCGGTTTTGCGTGCTTTACAGGAAAGTGGCGAAGCGGTTATTCATAGCGAATCGGAAATTTTAGTTTTAGAGGGAGAAGAAGGACGTGTTTGGTCAGGAAAAGATGTCTATTATTCAGTAGAGACTGAAGGGACTGCTGGAACAACCAGTAATCTTGAAATCATCGAATTAGGAGCTGGAATCAAAGTCACTCCACAATATATTGGCGAGGGAAAGATCAAGGTTGATTTAGAAGCTCAGCTTAAAAACCTCGAAGACGATAATGAAACACTTCCGGTTGTTATCAGCCGGGATACCAATTCATCGGTTACGTTAAAAGAAAAAGAACCACTTTTTATTGCTGGGGTTAATACTACAAAAACCAGTGAAATTCGAAATAAATTGCTGGAAAAAAATCAAGACTCTGCAACAGTGAAATTAGATGAGGAGAGTCAACTGGTAATCTTTTTGGAAGCCGAAAGAAAGAGCCCTCAAGAATCTCCTCTAGTAGTTAAATTAAAAAGTGGAGATATCAAAGTCAGTCCATCTCCGATTCGCAAAACCACAACTGAATATCAATTTGGTCTAGGTGCCTGGTATGGAACAGTTATTATCCCCGAATATCAGACCACCCCGCAATTTTGGTATGGTCTTGAAGTAAAAGTTCAATCAGGTGAAAATTTTGGGCTTTATGGGCAGCTTTTAAAAGCTTCTGATAAAAACCTGTGGTTAGGAAAAGTAAGTTTGGAATATGCTGTTCATACCGATGAAGACACTCCCGAAACCATCAATTTAGGAATTGGTCTAAAAGGTTTTTGGGGAGACGTTCAAGAATCAGCTTTTGTTGCCTATGTAAAAGATATTCGCCAAGTTGAAGAAAATCTTCTTACTTTCTTTTCAATAGGTTTACAATTCTCTGAAAATGAAAGTCTCTATTTTGCTTCTCTTGGGGTATCTTATATAGAAAATGAATGGGTCCTTGAAGCAGAAGCGAAATATCAATGGAATAACCGAGCTTCGAATTGGACACTTTGTATCGAGGGGAAATATCGATTAGCCGATAAGACCTATCTTGTTGCTGGTTATCGGGATAATATCAGTGGTTCACCAATAGAACCTTTTGATGATTTCGATTTCCGAGGACTGTATGTTGGAGTGACGTTTCTGTTTTAGATAAATTCCATTCTCTTTTTATAGGATTGACATTGAAGCTAATTTCGTATCACCAAACGATAATAATAACCTAATTTTTCGTCATTTTAATTTCCCCCCTTTTGCAAAGGGGGTGAGG
>JAAYUP010000076.1 GCA_012517635.1 Candidatus Atribacter alterifermentans | reverse complement strand
CAGGATGATGGAAAAGCCCAGAATAAGTTATGGTTAGTTGTTCTAAAAGAGAATTATCTTAAAAAACATTATGGTATTTATCTGTAAATTATAACTTGGAAGGGAAAATTTTCATAGAGAAAAATAAGATAGGTGACTCTATACAATGTTTCAAAATCTTTATTTTTTAAAACAATACTTTGAGAGAGGGTGATTCATTGATTAGCAATAATGAAAATCAAGCCTCTCATCCTTTAACCGCTGAGTTTTCGATTCTTATTGAGAGCGGAAAAAAGAAAGGCTTCATCACTTTTAAAGAATTAAATGATGTTATTGGTGACGATGCAGTAAACATAGACAAACTGGATGACCTTTATACTGCGTTGTCGGATCAGGGTATCGAAGTTTCTGACGAAGAAGAAGTTGGAAAAGACGATCAAATAATTGCCAGTACCGAAGATCTTAAGTTGGAAGGAATTAAAGGTATTGGTGTCGACGATCCGGTAAAAATGTATTTAAAAGAAATTGGTCAAGTTCCATTACTTACTCCAGAAAAAGAAGTAGAATTAGCAAAAAGAGTTGAAAAAGAAGACGTTAAAGCGAAAAATGAATTGATAGAAGCAAACCTTCGTTTGGTGGTGAGTATTGCCAAAAGATATGTTGGGCGAGGAATGCTTTTCCTTGATCTGATTCAAGAGGGGAATTTGGGGTTAATTCGCGCAGTGGAAAAATTTGACTATCGTAAAGGATATAAATTTAGTACTTATGCAACTTGGTGGATTCGTCAAGCAATAACTCGAGCTATAGCCGATCAGGCTCGTACTATTCGAATACCAGTTCATATGGTAGAAACTATAAACAAATTGGTACGTATTTCCCGCCAACTTCTTCAGGAATTAGGACGTGAACCAGCTCCCGAAGAGATTGCTCAAAAAATGGGGATTCAAGTCGATAAGGTGAGAGAAATTTTAAAAACTGCCCAAGAACCTCTTTCTTTAGAAACTCCCATTGGAGAAGAAGAAGATAGTCATTTAGGTGACTTTATTGAAGATCAAGGAGTGATGGCGCCGCCCAAAGCAGCATCCTATACGCTTTTAAAAGAACAGCTTGATGATGTACTCAATACTTTAACTGATCGGGAACGAAAAGTTTTGAAACTCCGTTTCGGTTTGCAGGATGGAAGACCTCATACTCTTGAGGAGGTTGGACAAATTTTTGGAGTGACCCGGGAACGGATCCGACAAATTGAAGCCAAAGCACTCCGTAAACTTCGACATCCAAGTCGGAGTAAAAAGTTACGCGATTATCTTGACGAGGCTGAGTAAACCGTATATAATCCTAAACGTTAAATATTCCTCGGTAGCTCAACGGTGGAGCATCCGGCTGTTAACCGGAGGGTTGCAGGTTCGAATCCTGCCCGGGGAGCCAGATTATTGAAGCCGCCTGATAAGGCGGCTTTTTTTATTTTGAGCTTCTTCATGAATTTCAATTTATTATATTGATAATATTACAAATAGAAATCTTGATATCGGCTTTGATGGCCGATAGACTGGATTTTATTTGATGCATCCTTCAAAATTTTCTCTGGTTAAAACAAAAAGTTTTTTTTGGTAGAACTGTAATAAAAATATCTTGAATTTAGCATGAAATTACAAATTTTTGAGCAATGAAAAAATATCGGAGAGCCAGAAAACAGAATTATTAATTTTCTTCTTATTAGGAATTATTTTTGCAGGCCTCATAGCTATAGGATCTACATATTATCGCTAAATTATAAAAATTGCTCGGAATAAAAAAGAAGTTGAACTCAAAGCAATAGCCGAACTAAAGGTTGAACAAATCCAGTCTTGGTGAAACGAACGGATTGTCGATGTCTCTATGAATTCCTAAGGGATAATCCGAAGGGAAATACTGCAATGGCTTAGATCTCCTACTGGCCAAGAACTGAAAAATCTCCTTACCAATCAATGGCAAGAGCTCCAAGATAATGCCAAGTATCAAAATATTATTCTCACTTCATCTATCCTGTAAACTACAACAGGATAGCAGCCTACGGCGTAAGATGAAAAGATTAAAAACAAAAAAATGAAACTGATAAGGATAGACCCTCAACATTTTCATCCTCATCTGGTGCTGCGAAAGCAGCATGAGGGTCTATCCTGTAAATACCATCGAATGAATTCCCCCATTGAGGGGGGTTAGGGGGGTGTGCCTTTCATCGGTCATCCTGAGCGGTGCTTTTCCGCGTGAGGATCTCATCTTTTTATATTTAATTTTGGAAAAGGTTTAAAAGGATGAGATTCT